>QHVW01001059.1:1968-3706 GCA_003223675.1 Acidobacteriota bacterium | reverse complement strand
GTTGGTGAGCACGCGGGGGATCCATCCTTTCTCCAGCGTCGCGGTGACCAGGTCGCGCCAGACGACGCCGCAATCGACGGTGGCGGTCTCCCCCGCCTCGTCGATCTCATGGATGGTGGTCATCACCGAGGTGTCGAGCAGCACTCCCCCCTCGGTGGTGGCCTGGCCGCTCTGGGTGTGCGCCTGGCCGCGCGGGGTGACGGGGATCTTCCGCTCGCGGCAGAAACGGATCACCGCGGCGACCTCCTCGGCCGACGTGCAGCGGGCCACGGCCCCGGGGAGCCGGTCGACCGTGCGGCCGAAGTCGGAGCGGTAGAGCTCGCGCACCTCGTCGTCGAGCAGGATGCGGTCGCCCAGGATTCCCTTGAGCTCCCGCAGGGCGTCGGTGGTCGAAAGCGTGGTATGGACAGTCATCGGATCTTCTCCCTGAAGGATTGGGGGCGCGGCAGGCTGTGCGCGAAGCCGTCCCTCTTTTAGCGGATTTGTCGCGGCGCGGCAACCACCCCCGGAGGCGGAGGCGGCGGGGCATCCGGCAGCGCGGGCGGCTGGACCGCTGGCGGCGGCGGGGGGACCGGCGGCTTCACGGGCACCTCGCGGTTGGGGTCGTTCTTCTTCTCGCCCGGCTTCTCGGGCATCGGCATCGTCGGCTCCTCGGCCTCCCCCCGCCGCTCGGCGATGCGGGCGGGGAGCACGGTCTTGAACCCGCCCCGGATCCACTGGTTGATGCCGCCCGCCATGCCGACGATGCTCTCGAAGCCGCTCGCCGCGAGGACCTTGGCCCCCTGCTCGGTGCATTCGTCGGTGTCGCAGTAGATGAAGATCGTGTCATCCCGGAACGGCAGGATGTCCAGCAGCCGGTAGGGGAGGCGGGCGACGGGGATGTTCTTCGCCTCGTGGATGTGGCCGGTCGGGCCGTTGAAGTCCTGGGGGGGCCGCAGGTCGATCACCAGCATCTGCGGGCTGTCCCGCATCATCTCGTAGGAGATCGACGGCGACAGCTTCTTGTACAGCGGGCGGGGCCCCGGCTTGGGCTTGAATAGCGAGCACCCCCCGCAGACGAGGGCGAAAAGCAGCAGGAGAGCGGTCCGGCGGGTGCTCATTCCAGGCTCAAGCTTACACTGCTTCCTCCAGCTCCACCTCCGGCCGCACCTCCCCCACCGCCACCCCCCGCACGTTGCGGACCGGCGGCGAGTGGAATTCGCGCAGCTCCTCGAATTCGGCGCCGGCCAGGCTGCCGAGCTGGCGCAGGACGTCGAGCACCACGCCGTCCCGGCAGCGCTCGCCGCCGTCGGCGATCTTCACGGCGATGCCGAGCGCCACCGGGCCGCGCACCGCCAGAGCGTAGAATCCCTCCGCCCCTTCCTTGGCCAGCACCCGGCCGCCGGTCACCTGCATCAGGCGGGTGGTGAATCGCCCCGGGCCCGCCACCATCTCCGGAGCACCGGTCATGCCGCGGACGATCGCTCCCACCGCGGCCACGGTCTCGCCGTCGAGCCCCGCCGCCGCCGGATGCGCGAGCGCCGCGTAACCGCGGGCCGTGGCGGCGAGCGGCAGCCGGAAGGTGGGGACGCCGCAGCCGTCCACGGCGAGGCCGATCTCCGCCTCCGTCAGGCCGCAGAAGGTGGCCACGTGGCCGAGGATCCGCTCCTGCCAGGGGTGGTCCGGAGCCACGTAGTCGCCGGTGGGCAGACCCAGCGTCCGGCAGGCGAGGAGCATGCCGGCGTGTTTGCCCGAGCAG
>QHVW01001059.1:0-1750 GCA_003223675.1 Acidobacteriota bacterium | reverse complement strand
GTGACGGCCGCCACGGCGCCGAAATGCCAGGACTCCGGCTGACCGTTGCGGACGACCGTGGCGATCGGCGCGAACAGAGGGGTCAGCGCTCCGCGGCGATCGCCGCCTGCACCGAGTCGTAGGTGGGGAACAGGTCGTCCAGGCGCGCCACATGCAGGAGCTTGCGGATGCGGTCCGAGGGGTTGACCAGGATCAGGTCGCGCTTGGAGCTCCGGAAACGCCCCAGATAGCCCACCAGCTCGCCGATCCCCGTCGAGTCGATGAAGTTGATCTTGGAGAAGTCGATGATGACGTGCCCGCGGTCGTCCGAGAGGGTCCGCTCCAGGGTCTGCGCGAAGAACTGCGCGCTCTCTCCGAGCTTGATGACCCCTTCGACGTTGAGGAGGGTGAAGCCGTCCAGATGCTTTTTCTCGACGATCATGGGGATCCACTGGCTAAGAGCCGCGGAAGTGTAGCACGCCCGCGCCGCCGGCTCGCCGGGCCTCGGCCAAACTATCCAAAAAGGCGGGAACCGGCCCACCCCGCGGGAGGAAAAGACCCGCACCGGAGGGCGTCGTGCGGAGGCCGGGCGGATGCCATGATCACACCGAAATTGTGTTTCCAGGGACCCCATCATGAATTATATGAACCTATCGAACCTCGACCGTGCTGTCCGGGTCGTGGCCGGCCTGCTCATGCTGGGCGCCGCGTGGACGGGGATCGCCATGGGAATATGGAAGGCTGGGCTCGAGATCTTCGGCTGGGTCCCCCTGGTGACCGGACTGCTCGGGTGGTGCCCGATCTATGCCCTGCTGGGCATCCGGAGCCGCAAGCCGGAGCCATGACGGCCGGAAAACCTCTCCGCGTCGTTTTCGCCTTAGAATATCAACTGATGTCGACCCCCTCGAACCCGTGGTCCGCCAACGGCGCGCTCACCCTGCGCAGGCTCAAGTGGATCACCGTCTGCTCCGCGCTCGTCTTCATCCTCCTGCTGGAGCTGGTGCGGCGGGCCCTCTTTCCGTACCTCCCGTCGACGTCGGGCAAGCTCCTGATGGGAGCGGCGGTGTTCACCGGCTGCCTCTTCTTCTTCGCCGCCCTGTTCAGCGTCATCGAGCGCATCCAGGGGAGCCTGGAGCTGCGCAACCGGGAGCTCCTCTCGCTCCATGAGGCGGCGCTGGGCATCCACGGCGACCTGGCCCTGGAGATGGTGCTCCAGCGGGTGGTGGACCGCGCCCGCCATCTGGTCGACGCCCAGTACGGGGCCCTCTCGGTGATCGACGAGCAGCACCGCATCAAATCGTTCATCACCTCGGGGATCTCCGCCGAGACGCGAGAGAAGATCGGCCCGCCGCCGGTCGGCCACGGCATCCTCGGGGTGGTGCTCAACGAGGGTCAGCGGCTGCGGATGCCCGACCTCACCAGGGACCCGCGCTCGGTCGGCTTCCCCTCCAACCATCCGCCGATGCGCTCGCTGCTGGCGGTGCCGGTGCTCTGCAAGAGCCCGTTCAGGGGGAACCTCTACCTGGCGGAGAAGGCCGAGGGGGCCGGGTTCACCGCCGAGGACGAGGAGAGCCTGATCCGCTTCGCCACCACGGCCGCCCTCGCCATCGACAACGCCCACCTGCACCTGCGCCTCAACGACCTCGCGGTGGCCGAGGAGCGGCTGCGCATCGCCCACGAGATGCACGACGGCCTCGCCCAGGTGCTCGCCTACGTCAACACCAAGGCGCAGGCGGTGAAGGCGTTCCTCAATTCCGGCCGCGCCGAGGAG
>QHVW01001058.1 GCA_003223675.1 Acidobacteriota bacterium | reverse complement strand
GGGCAAGCGCATCGTGCGACGCACGAGAGCGTAGGCATAGGCGTAGACCAGCAGGGAAACCCGCGACTCACTTCAGCGCAAGCGCCGCCATATGGCCACCGCCTGGGCTGGCGGCGAGTCTCAGGCGGCGTTAAAGACCTGGACGGTGCAGCTCCCGGGCAGGCGGCAGAGAGGGCGGCGGTCTGCCACGATCCGCTCGCTGGCAGGTCGTTACGTCAAGCCGGCAAGGCTTCGATGTCGAGCTCAACCCGATGCGCCCAGGCAATCTCCCTCCCCCAGGCGTAGGCCGTCTCATAAGATTCTGCGTAGCCGATCAGGTCCATTTCGGAGCCCGTGGCATCCACCCACACGAGTGGCCAGTACGGCCCGCCATCGTCCCCCCCTTCGGGCGTGAGGCCGGAATCGTATGGCCCATCCACCAGGACGGCGACCGCGCCGTTTGGTCGCCCCACGGGGTTGTTGGTGACGCCGTATCTCTTCAGGTTCATGGCCCATCTCCGATTAGCTGTGGACGTGAGGAGAGCCCGCCCGGACGCCGACGGCGCCCAGGCGGGCGGCGGGGGCTCAGGCGGCCTGTTCGCGGACCTTCATCTTCTCGAGGCGAGTCTCGGTGACGACGAGCTCCCGGATCTCCTTGGTCTCGCCGTCCTTCTGGTACGTGCGGACCTTGAAGAAGCCGGTAACGGCAACGCGGTCGCCTTTGCGGTAGGTGGCGGTCAGGCCGTTCCAGTCGATGCAGCGGATCCAGCGGGTCGGAAGGGGGTTGCCCTCGCGGTCCTTGGCGTTGACGGCCAGGGAGAGGGTGCGGAACTCGCGTCCGGGCTTGTGGAAGTCCCGCTCGACGGCGTCGTCGATCATGGCGTCATAGACGGAGTGGGTGATGACCTGTTCGCGGGTGGAGCGCAGCTCGGGGTCGCCGCCGAGGTTGCCGAAGAGCTTGACGGTGAGGGTCTTCTGGGTCGTGGACATGTTGGATCTCCTTTCGGGTTCGGTGCTGCTCATGACGGCAGGCCCAGGACCCGAGGGAGAGAAGGCCGGGCTGTCAAGGCCGCGCGCAGCGCGCCCGGAGGGCTTGGCCTTGCGGCCCGGCCGCCCTCGGGTACAAAGGCCGGACGCATGTGCGGCACCGGAGACGAAAGGAGAGCCGGCGTGGCTAGGCCCGGGAGATTCCAGCGGCGAGATCTCGGCTTCCGGCGGCGTCCCGGGCTGCGCTCCGCCCGCGAACAGGTCCAGGCAGACCGAGGAAGAGTGCCTCTCCGAACGGACAGTTGAGCGGGACTTCCGCATGCCCGGCCGCGGGCCGCGGCGACACTGGGTGTCGAGGGCAAGAGGGGCCGAGGGCGGGCCTGTCCTGCTGCGGAGGGAAGACGAGCCTGGATTCGGAAAGGCGGATTGCCGTTTCTTCGGCGGATGCTCAGGGGACGGCAGCGATGGATCGGGCGCTGAGGATCGACCCGCAGAGCCAGAACCCGACCCGGGGGCCGGTCTGGCTGGTGGGCCTTCGACGGCGAGCGCATCGTGCGGCGCACGAGAGCATAGAGAGCGGCGCAGACCCGCAGGGTCGCCGCACGAGAGCGTACGCGGTGGCGCAGACCCGTAGGGTCGCCGCCTTGGCCCGGCGAGCCGGAGGCGCCGGTAGCGAGAGGGGAGCGTATCGTGCGTCGCACGAGAGCGTAGGCGGTGGCGTAGACCCGCAGGGTCGCCGCCCTGGCCCGGCAAGCCGGAGGCGCTGGCGGTGAGAGGCGAGCGCATCGTGCATCGCACGAGAGCGTAAGCAGTGGCGTAGAGCCGCAGGGTCGCGATGGCAGACCTCCTTAATCTCGGTTACACCGGCTTGGAAGGAGGAGAGGTCGGTGAAAGTGGAGAGGTAGATGTCCGTAAGACGCCGACGCCCAAGTTGCAGGAAGGCGGCCAGATGCTCGTCGGAGCACCAAAGGATCTGGTGCGAGCTCCAGGTCTCTTTCCCAGGCCAGCTCCAGGTCTCCTTCCCAGTGTCTTGGGAGGCACGCTGTTTCCTCATCGCCCGGTCCGCTCAGAGTCCTCAACGCCCGTTCTCCTTCGTCTGCACTACAAGTGTCCGTTTCAAGATGGCGGAAGAGCCGCTGCTCAGGGGAGGTACCCCCACGGGCTCAAACAGCAGCACCCTGAGGGCCGGAAGATCCCGGAATGCAGCTTCTATTCTTGGACGGACGTCGCGCCAGTCCAGCCCGCCGAGGCCGCAGCCGAGCGGAGGGATCGCGATCGAACGGAGGTTTCGTGCGCGGACTTCCTCAACCAACGCCGTGAGACCGGCCTCGATGTCCTCCATTCGGCTCTTGTCTTTCCAGTGCCGCTTGGTTGGGAAGTTGATCACGTAGCGGGGATTGGAGAGGCGTCCGAGGTCGTACACCATCATCCTGCCGGGCTTGACACCTCCCCGCTCGCATAGAGTCTTGTAGGCGGCGAAGCTCTCGGGAAAGGCCTTGCGGAACTGGAGGGCGATACCGCGGCCCATGACTCCTACGCAGTTGACGGTGTTGACCAGAGCCTTGGCTGCCGAGTGTAGTAGGTCTCCTTGCTTGAGCTCGATCATGATGCCTCCTTTCGTCCTTGGGTTCGCTCATGACAGACCGCCCGGACCCGAGGGTGGAGAAGGCCGGCGGCCAAGGCCGCGCGAAGCGTGCCCGGAGGGCTTGGCCTTGCGGCCGGCCGACCCTCGGGTACAAAGGCGGTTCGCATGACGGACCCAAGAACGAGAGGAACTG
>QHVW01000130.1 GCA_003223675.1 Acidobacteriota bacterium | reverse complement strand
CTGCACGGCGGCTCCATCGAGGCGCTGAGCGAAGGGCCGGGCCAGGGGAGCGAATTCGTCGTCCGCCTGCCGCTCGCCGCCGTTCCGGCCGCCGCCAATTCCGCGCGCCGCGGACCGGTCGCGAGCCGGCCGGTCTTCTCCCGCCGGGTGCTCGTGGTGGACGACAACCGGGACGCCGCGGAGAGCCTGGAGCTCCTGCTCCAGATCTGGGGGCACCAGGCGCGGAGCGCCCAGGACGGACCGGAAGCGCTCTCCCTGGCGGCTGAATTCCAGCCCGAGATCGTCCTGCTCGACATCGGCTTGCCGGGCATGGACGGCTATGAGGTCGCGCGCCAGATGCGAGCTCTGCCCGCCGGCAGGAACGCGCTGATCGTGGCGGTGACCGGCTACGGCCGCAACAGCGACCGCCTCCAGAGCCAGGAGGCGGGCTTCGATCACCATCTGGTCAAGCCCGTGCAGCCCGAGGTCCTGCAGGAGCTGATCGCGTCGGTGAAGCTGGCGCCCAGCGGGTGCTAGGCCCGCCGTACCAGCATCGCCACCGCCGCCAGCACCGCCGAGGGCACCCAAACCCACCGCAGCTCGCTCGCCAGCACGGCCGCTCCCCGGCGCGTGAGCAGCCAGCTCGCCCCGAACGAGGCGACCTCGATCGGCCGGAAGGGGAAGAAGAACCGGCGGTTGTCGAACGGGGCGAGGAGGGCCACCCCGAGGCCGCCGTGGGTGAGCATGTCCAGCAGGCCGTGGGAGACCGTGGCGAGGAACAGGAAGAGCCACAGCCGCCCCGGCGTCAGCCCGGGCGCCCCCTGCCGGAATCCGAGGAGCACGATCAGCCCGGCGAGAGCCGCCGCGAAGACGATCGAGTGGGTGAAGCCCCGGTGGCCCCAGACGGAGCCGTAGGGGATGCCGAGCCGGAAGCCGAGCACGTCGGCGTCCGGCAGCGCGGCGCAGAGGGCGCCGAGCGCCCACACGCTCCTGGAGATGACGGTCGGCATGGCGGATCTTCGCACGGTCCCGTCCCCTGCTACAATCTCGGTCCTCTTCCTGGGGGATCGACCCATGAAACCAGCGCTCCTCGCCGTGGTTTCCCTCGCCGCGCTCGCCGCCGCGGCCTCGCCGCCCGCGCGCGCCGCCGGGGAGTGCGTCGAGGCCAGCGAGCTTTCGCTCAACGGGGTCCCGCTCCGGACCAGCCGGCGGGACGTCCTCCAACGGCTGGGCAGGCCGGTGGGGGAGTGGAAGGAGCGGCTCGACCGCCACCTCGACCATCTCGTCTATCCGGGGCTCGACGTCCGGATCCGGGAGGACGGCTCGGTCGAGAGCCTGCTCGCGCGGTCCGATCGCTACAGTCTCCCTTCGGGTGTGCGGGTGGGGCTGCCCTGGAAGGAGGTCTGGCCGAAGCAGGGGCTGACGGATGACGGGGATGCGCGGCCCGGAATATTCGTCACGATCCCGCTCTGCGGAGAATCCTACGGAACGGCCTTTCTGCAATTCGGATTCGGTCGCGACCTCCGCCTGGTCCGGATCGAGATCGGGGTCTCTCCGTCCGCGGACGATGCTCCCTCTCTCGCCGAGGAACGTGAGGAGGCGAACGGTGAGCCGTTCCCCTGGTCGAAGGGCCCCCTGGAGTACATCGCGATGCTCCGGAAGCACCGCCGCCGCATCCATAAGGTCGACGACAAAGCGCCCGCGGGTTGGGTGAAGGAGTCCGACCTGCCGGCCCTCGTCGCCCTGCTGAAGGATGGCAGGCCCTGCGCCGGCACCCAGCGCACGGGCGAGCCCGAGGTCTTCAATCAACGCTCGTCCGTCGACCGCGAGGCGCGGTTTCTGATCGAGGCTTTTCGCGAGGACGAGTTTCCGCCCGGCGCCAGCTCGCTGCTCGGGGTGCCGACAGATGCCGAGGTCCTCGCCTGGTGGGACGAGTGGCGGAAGAGCAAGCCCATCCTCCCCTGGCCGAAGAATGAGGCCGGGCTGGCCGTGGGCTCCACGTACGAGACGGATTTCAGGATTTCGGCGGCGACGCACCAATGGTGGCCCGTCGCCGGTTTTCCGCTTCCCGGGGGCCGGACGGGCGCCGTCGAGTGGGTCAACCCCAAAGACCTGTTCCTCCTCCTGGTGGAGCCCACCGGCACTCACGACGCCGGGTTCATCGATTCGTGGCCTCCGGTGCGCGTCACCTTCCGGGTGGTCTCTCAGGAGACCAAGGCCAGCCCCGGCGGTGGAGAGCCGGTCCTCTATCGCTGCCGCGCGCTGCGCGTAAGCTCCTGGCAGCAATGAGGGCCCGCCCTCCTGGCCGGGGGATTGCACGAAAAATCGCGTGAGAGGGGAGGAAGCACCATGGAAACTCGCAAGATCGGCTCACTGAACGTCTCCATCGCCGGCCTCGGCTGCAACAACTTCGGCTGGCGGCTCGACTACGACCACACCGTCGCCGTGGTCGACGCGGCCCTGGAGGCGGGCATCAACTTCCTGGACACGGCAGACATCTACGGCGGCACGGAGAGCGAGGAATTCCTCGGCCGGGCGCTCCAGGGCCGGCGCGACAAGGTCGTCCTCGCCACCAAATTCGGCATGAAGGTGGACGAGCAGCGCCAGGGCGCCAAGCCCGACTACGCGCGGCGGGCCTGCGAGGACAGCCTGCGCCGGCTGCGCACCGATCACATCGACCTCTACCAGCTCCACCAGCCCGATCCCTCGACCCCCATCGGCGACACCCTGGCCGCGCTCGACGGCCTGGTGCGCGCCGGCAAGGTGCGCGAGATCGGCTGCTCCAACTTCTCCGTCCAGCAGCTCCGCGAGGCGAAGGCCGCCGCGGGCACGGGCGCGAAATTCGTCAGCGTGCAGAACGAGTACAGCCTCCTGCACCGCGAGCCGGAGCAGGAGGTGTTGCCTGAGTGCGAGCGGGAGGGGCTGGCGTTCCTGCCGTTCTTCCCGCTCGCCAGCGGCATGCTGACGGGCAAGTACCGGCGGGGCCAGCCCACGCCCGCGGGCACCCGCCTGGCCAAGGGAAACAGCCGCTTCCTCAACGACCACAACCTGGACGTCGTGGAGGAGCTCGCCAGCTTCGCGGCCTCCAAGGGGCATTCGCTGCTCGAGCTCGCCTTCTCCTGGCTGCTGAGCCACCCACAGGTGGCATCGGTGATCGCCGGAGCCACGCGCCCGGAGCAGGCGCGGGCCAACGTCCACGCCGCCGGCTGGCACTTGAGCCCGGTCGACCTCGCGGAGATCGACAAGATGGCGCGGCCGGTGGCCGTGGCCTCTTGAGCCTCTTTCCCCCACCCTCCCAGGCGCGCATCCTCCTGGCCGACGACAACGCCGACATGCGCGATTACGTCACGCGGCTGCTGCGCGGCCGCTGGAGCGTGGAGACGGTGGACGACGGCGCCACCGCCCTGGCGCGGGCCTGGGAGACGCTCCCGGACCTCATCCTCTCCGACATCATGATGCCCGGCCTGGACGGCCCGGAAGCGCTGCGGGTCCTGGTGGTGGACGACAACGAGGACGCGGCCGATCTCCTGGTCACCACCGTCCGGCTGATGGGGCACCTCGCGCGGGTGGCCCACGACGGCCCCACCGCTCTCCGGATCGCGGCGGATTTCCAGCCGCACGTGGCGCTGCTCGACATCGGGCTGCCGGTGATGGACGGCTACGAGCTCGCCCGCCACCTGCGCGCCCTGCCCGGCCTGGAGGCGATCCGGCTGATCGCGGTCACCGGCTACAGCCAGGAGGCGGACCGCCGCCAGACCGCCGCCGCCGGCTTCGAGCGCCACCTGGTCAAGCCGATCCAACTCGCCGAGCTCCAGGAGGCGCTGGCCGGGCTCCCGGCGGTAGAATGAGACCTGAAATCTTTCCGACCGGCAAGGCACTCCAGGCAGTAGACTTGCCCGGAGGAGGGACTCACCATGTTCGAGAGCTTCGAGGAAGCGGAGAGAAACCGTGGGCTGAAAGGCTTTCTCGCCCGCCATTTCGGGCCGGTCGTCCACCTGGACCTCGCGGAGCTGGGGATCCGCCAGATCGGGATCGTCTTCATGGTGCTCTCCATCGTGGTCGGGATCGTCGGCATGGCGATGACCGGCAGTGCCCTGGTCCTGGTGGATACTCTCATCCTGGGCTTTCTCGGCTTCATGCTTTATCTCACCAAGAGCCGGATCGCCGCCATCTTCCTGATGGCCTTCTCTCTGCTCGTTGCACTGCTCGCTTTCCCCGCGGCCTTGCCCTGGGTCTGGGTCCTCTTCTCGGCCCGGGCGATCCAACTGACGTTCGGATATCGCCGGTTGCAGAAGCTGCGCTCGGCGGCGCTGACCGCGATGGAGTGACGAGGATGCCCGGCCTCGACGTGCGGTGGATCCACGGCGCGCCCGACTGCGCCCTGTCGACCGATCCGCCGCTCCAGGTGTACGCGTTCGACAAGGACACCTACATCCTGCGCCAGAGCAAATGCGCCCATTTCGAGGCGCCGTTCCTATATCTGCTCTTCGGCACGGAAAGGGCGATGCTGATCGATACCGGCGCCGGGAACGCTCCCGTCCGCGCCGTGGTCCAGGGGATCATCGAGCAGTGGCAGGCCATTCACGACCGGCCCGGCCTGGAGTTGGTGGTCGCGCACTCCCACGGTCATGCGGATCACGTGGCGGGCGACGATCAATTTCGCGGCCAGCCCGGGACCGCGCTGGTGGAGACGGGTTTGAGCTCGATCGAAAGGTTTTTCGGCTTCCGGAATTGGCCGGAGGAAGCGGTGGGCTTCGATCTCGGCGAGCGGGAGCTGACGCTGATCCCCGTGCCCGGCCATATGGATCGCCAGCGGGACGATCATTTCGCGGTCTACGATGCCCAGACCCAACTGATGCTGAGCGGCGACGTCTTCTATCCCGGCTTTCTGTATGTCCGGGATGGCCGGGCCTACCGCCGGAGCATCGAGCGGCTGGTGTGCTTCGCCGCCGGCCACCACGTCCGCTACTACCTCGGCTGCCACATCGAGATGACCCGCATGAAGGGGCTCGCCTACCGCTCCGGCACCACCTACCAGCCGCTGGAGCACGTCCTGGAGCTCCGTCCCCGGCACCTCGCGGAGCTTCACGCCGCCGCCCTGGAAACGATGGGCGGCGAGCTCACCCGCATGGTGCTCGACCATTTCATTCTGGAGCCCGTGTAAAAGGGGCCCATGATGGCTGTCGACGGCGCCGGCGGTGTGAGACTCGTGCGCCGCGGCGGCCTGCCCGGTCTCCTCTTCCTGACTGCGCTGGCCGTCGCCGTCACGGCCCTCTTCGCCGTGACGCGCCT
>QHVW01000129.1 GCA_003223675.1 Acidobacteriota bacterium | reverse complement strand
TGGTGGATGTGGCGGCGGCGCCGGCCCGCCCGGGCCTGGGGCGCGCTCGCGCTGGGGCTCGCCGCCGGCTTCGCGCTGGGCCTCGGCCGCATGGCCGCGGGAGGGCATTTCCTTTCCGACGTGATCTGGTCGGCGCTGCTCGCGCTGGGCGTGGCGCACCTCCTGTACTACTACGTTCTGCGCGTCCCCCTCCATGAATCCCTGGAGGCCGGGGCCTCGGTACCGCGAGGTCCAATGTCGCGCGCGCAGCGCTGGATCATGGCCGGCGCGGCGCTGGGCGGTGTAGCCGTCCTCCTCGCGCTGTTCGCGGCTCCCCATGGCACGGAGCTCGCGGCGACGATCCCGCTCTCCGTTTCGCCGCGCACCTTCGAGGTATCGGCGCGGAAGGCGAACGTGGAGATCATGATCGTCGACGCTCCGGCGGACCGCGTTGCGATCGACGGCGAGCTCCACGGCTTCGGCCTGCCCATGAGTCGCCTCGAAGCGCGCGCCGATCTCACCCTCGAGCCCCTGCCGGCGCTGCGCTATCGCATCGAGCAGCACGGCTGGTTTACGGACCTGGACGGCATCGTCCGCGCCCGCGTGCCGGCGGGGGAGCTCGAGCGCATCGCCGTACATCTCGGGCGGGGCAACATCCGGGTGACGGACGCCACGCGCGAGGGGGTGGTCCGGAGGGGGAGGATCAAGCTCGATCTGCGGACGGCGGCGGGGCGGGTGCAGGGGCCGGGCTCCACGTTCCTGCGATAGAATGTCTAGGACGGGAAAAGGGGACGAAGATGAGCTATCTGGCGGTTTTCGCGGTGCTGAGCTTGCTGATCGTGGTGCACGAGGCCGGTCACCTGCTGGCGGCCAAGCTGGTGGGCCTCCCCATCGACAGCTTTTCGGTGGGGTTGGGCCCGCGGCTGTGGTCTAGACGATGGGGGCGGGTCGAGTACGTGCTGCGGGCCCTCCCCCTGGGCGGCTTCGTCGTGCCGGCCATCGAGGAATCCGAGATCAGGATCGTGCCGCTGGGCCGGCGGCTCGTCTTCTTTCTCGGCGGTCCGCTGGCGAACCTCGTGCTCACCCTGCCCCTCCTCGCGCTGTTGAACGTCCTGCGGTATGGCTTTTCCCTGTACGCCCTGTTCGTGGCGCCCTTTCGGCAGGCCGTGGCGGGATGCTGGGAGATGCTGACCCTGGTTGCGAAGGCCTTTGCCCGTCCGGAGTCTCTGTCCGGGGTCGTCGGCATCGTCGTCGAGGGGGGGAAGGCCGCTCAGTCCGGGATGATCCTGGGGCTCACGATCTCGCTGACCCTCTCCCTCGCGATCCTCAATCTGCTGCCCATCCCCGTGCTGGACGGCGGCCAGATCGTGATGGGGTGTCTGGAAGAGGTGTTCCCGCGCCTGGTGCGGCTGCGGGTGCCGCTGACCGTGGTGGGCATGGCCCTGCTGGCGGTGCTGATGATCTATCTCAATCTGAGGGATGTGCTCCACTACCTGAGGGCATAAAGAAAAGCGCGAATGAAAATCCTGCTCTTCGGCGCCACGGGCTCGGCGGGCGGCAGCGTCCTGCGCGCCTGCCTGGCCTCTCCGGCGGTGGAGGAGGTGCGCGCCGTCGCGCGCCGGCCCCTTCCGCTGACTCACGGGAAGCTCCGCGTATTCGTCCACGATGATTTTCTCGACTATGCCCGGGTCGCGGACGCCTTCGCGGGCGTGGACGCCTGCCTCTTCTGTCTCGGCATCTCGGCGACCCAGGTTTCGGGCGAGGCGGAGTATCGCAGGATCACTCATGATTTCGCGCTCGCCGCCGCCCGTGCCCTGCGCGTCCGAAGCCCCGAGGCCGCGTTCCATTTCATCAGCGGCCAGGGCACGAACGTGAGCAGCCGTTTCATGTGGGCGCGGGTGAAGGGGGAGGCCGAGCGGGATCTGATCGCCGAGGTCGGCGCGGTCTGCTGGCGCCCGGCCGCCATCGACGGCGTGCCGTCCCAGAGCGAGCCGCGGCTGTTCAAGGTCCTGCGGCCGCTGTACCGCGGCTTGAGCCCCTTCCGGAACCTTTATATCAAGGGGGAGGATCTGGGCCGGGCCATGTTGCTGGCGGCGGCTGAGAACATGCGGGGGCGGATCGTCGAAAACGCGGAGATCCGCGACCTCGCCGACCGCGCGGGGGGCCGGGTTTGACGCCAGCTCGCCGCCTCCGCGCCATAATTGGCGCCGCCGCGCTCGCGGCGCTCCTCGGGGTGGGCGCGGTCCCCATGATCTACCGGTCCGGAGCTCTCCTCTCCAGTGCCGGCCGCTGGGCGAGGCTCACCCCCGCGGAGGCCCGGCGCCGGGCCTTCGGCCCGGCGTATGTGGACGCCGTCGAGGCCATCCGGCGCGATCTTCCGGAGGATGCGTGGTATCTGCTCGTTCCTCCCAAGGACTTCGAGGCGACCGGCTGGGCGGTGTGGCTGCGCCACGACCTCGCGCCGCGCCGGCCGATCCTGATCGAATCCAAGGACGGGCGCGGGTTTCGCACCGACCGCGACGCCGCGCCGCGGTGGGTGCGATGGGCCATCCTGCCCGGCGACGGCGGCGTGCCGGTGCTGCTGACGCGCGACGAGGCCCTCGCCCGGCTGAGGGCCTCTGGCGGATGACGGCGGAGATCTGGACCGGAGCCCTGGCGGCGGTCTCGCTGTTCCTGGGAGCGGGGCTGGGGTTGACCCTCTGCCTGCCGGGATTCGCGAAGACCGGCCTGGCCGGCCGGCTGGGCTTCGCCTGGTTGCTGGGCGTGGCCTGGATCGGGCTGTTCCTCTATGCCGCCTCCCATTTCGCCCACGTGCCGCTGGACGGTCCGCTGGTCTTCCTCGCGGCGTTCCCGCCGCTCGCGGCGGGGCTGGTGGCGGCCCTCCGCCTGCTGGTCCTGCGCCGATGGCGCGCGCCCGCGCCGCGGACCGCCCGGCCGCTCTGGACGCTCGCGCTCTCCCTGCTCGCGGTCCTCGTCTCCGCGGCCGTCCTGGGCGACGCGCTCACCCGTCCTCTGGAGGACTGGGACGGCCGGATGACCTGGACGGCCCAGGCGATGTTCGTCCGCGACGCCGGCACCGTGGACGCCGGGGTCCTGCGCTTTCCGAAGAGCTTCATCAGCCATCCGCGCTATCCGCTCTTGATGCCGCTGGCCCAGATCGCGGCCCTGGAGGCGGCGGGGAGCGACGACGAGCGGATCGTCCGGGTGGTGTACGCGCTGTTCTTTCCGGCGCTCGTCCTGCTGGTCCTGGAGGCCGGCCGGCGATGGGCGGGCTCGCGCGCCGCGCTCCTCACGGCGCTGGCCCTGCTGACGATCCCGTGGATCCCGTTCGATCCGGAAGGGGGGGCGGCCGGCGCCTACAGCGACCTCCCGCTGGCCTGTTTCTTCGGCGGCGGCCTGTTGTTGCTCCTGCGGGGGCGTCCGCGCGCGTCGGACGGCGTCGCCGCGGGATTGCTGCTCGCGGCGGCCCTGCTCACCAAGAACGAGGGGTTGCCGGAGGTGCTGATCGCGCTGGCGC
This sequence comes from Acidobacteriota bacterium, assembly GCA_003223675.1. Classification (GTDB taxonomy): domain Bacteria; phylum Acidobacteriota; class Thermoanaerobaculia; order Multivoradales; family UBA5704; genus DATARR01. The sequence continues at coordinate 3,229 of QHVW01000129.1, read as the reverse complement.
TGGCGGCCCTGAGCGCGGGCCTCGCCCTCCTCCGGCGGCGGCGCTCGGGGCGGTCCCGCGCGCTGGCGGCGGCCCTGGCCGGCTTGCTGTGCCTGGCCGCGCTGGGGCTCCTCGTCTCCTGGCGGTCCGCGATCCCGAACCGCTATGACGAGTCCTATTTCGAAACCTTTTCCATCGCGTCGTACGCGCGCAACCTGGCCTCCCCGCGGCCGTTCACGACGATCCCCGTGATCGCGCGCCGGATGCTCAACCCGCGGCTCTGGGGCCTCTTCTGGTGGTTGGCGCCGGTGCTCTTCGTGGCGGCGGCGCCCCGGTTCCGGCGCCCGCCCACCGCGTACTTGGCCGCCGCCGCGGCCGTCCCGCTGCTGGCGGCCTGGTCCGCGTACGCACAGGTCCCCTCGGCGGTCTACTACGCGACCGTCACCTGGGACCGCCTGCTGCTGCAGGGCTGCGTGCCGGTGTTTGGGTTGTTGGCGTTGGGGGTGAGAAGGCTGGTGCATCCCCCCGCCCGAAACCTCACCCCTGTCCCCTCTCCCATCGCCCTCCCACCGTCCGGGAGAGGGGGACCTCGTTGAGGCGGTGATGTTTATAGTAAGCGTTATCGGTCTGATCCGTCGGATCGGTCGAATGGGGCCTCTTTTTTAAGCCGGCTTCCTATCGGCACCACCGCCCCAGCAGGGTCCCCCTCTCCCGGACGGTGGGAGGGCGATGGGAGAGGGGACAGGGGTGAGGTTTCGAACGGGCACAGCCGCCTATTACTTCCCCCGTGCCTTGAGAATCTCCCCCAGCACGTCCGGCTTCCCATCGATCGGCTCCAGGTGGGGATAACGGGGCCCGCCGTGGTAGTCGAGACGATGGATGCGGATGGCGTCGCCGTCGGCGGCGACGACCTCGAGGGGCGCGCTGCCGCCTTTGGCCTCGGCGAGCGCCGCCTCCACCGCGCGCTCTGAGTAGACGTGCCCGCCCACCCCCAGCATCTTTTCACCGGCGACCATCCCCGCCCGTCCCGCCGGGGAGTCGGGCAGGACGTCGCCGACCCTATCCTCCTTGCTCACCGCGAAGCCGAGCGAGAAGCGCCAGTCGTGATTCTCACGCCGCGCTTCGTTGTCGGTGATCGCCTGGTTCGGCCGGTCGTTGTAGACCAGCCGCCAGCCGGAGCGTTCGAGCCCCTGCATCGGCAGGCGCGGCTGCATGTGGTCCAGATGGTCGATGAGCAGTCCCTGCCAGTCGAACGGCACGAGGTCGTTGAGAGTCTTGACGATGTCGTCCCGGGTGTAGGGGACCAGCGTGGGCCCGGAATTGGCGCCGCCATAGAAACGGCGGCAGAAATCGTCGAGCGTCACGCGCCCCTGCGAGCGCTCGCGCAGGAGGGTGTCGACGTCGAGCCAGATGAAGATCGACTCCTCGTAGAAGTCCGTGCTGCGCCGGCGGGCCCGGCCGTCCGGCGGCGAGCCGTAGAGGATCTGGGCCGCCACCGTCGTATCGTGCAGAGGGCGCCATGCGCGGCCGGTCTCGGTGTCGAGGCCGGCGGCGATGGCGGCCACCTGCTCGCGGTAGTACTCCGGCGTCCACAGGCCCGCGCGGGCGGGCAGCACGAGCCCGAGATGCTCGGTGAGCCCCTCATAGACCCAGAGCAGGGCGCCCTGCATCGGGCGCAGGTAGTCCGGCGACAGCAGCCCCTCGGGCCGCCGGTGCTTGCCGTTCCAGGAGTGCACGAACTCATGGGCCAGGAGGCCGGCGAGCGGGCGCTTCGACGTCTCCTTGACGAGGGTCTCCTCGTCCGTCCGGTCGTCGCTCGATTCGTGATGCTCGAGGCCGAAGTGCTCGACGTGATCGGAGAGCGTCAGCAGCCAGCGGTAGGAGCCGTAGTGGCGGGCGCCGAAGAGCGTCAGGGCCTCGTCGACGAGGCGGCTCATGGGCGCCGAGAGGTCACCTGCGCCCGCCAGGTCCGCGGCGCGGTCGGCGGCGATCGCCAGATGATGCCGGGCGCCGGCGTGCTCGCCGAGATCGAGCTCCACCAGATGCGTGCCGGTGAGCACGGGCGAATCGATCAGGGTCGACAGCGAGACCGGAGCGAAGCGGACGGCGCCGCCTTCCTCGCCCTGTTTCCCCAGGGCGGTCGCGAAGGACCAGCCCGCCGGCAGGCGCAGGGTTGGGGTGACGCGGATGGCCTCCGCGGACGGTCCCTGTGGATAGAGCGCGACGGTGTTCCAACTGATCACCGCCAGGAAGTCCGTGGCGCCGGGGCCCGCGGAGAAGCTCCCCCCCTCGGCGGGAAAGAGGAAGTCCGCCTGGGTGGAGAGCCGGGTGGCGCCGGGCGGGATCGTCACGTGCAGCGCGTACATCTCGACCGGGTCCCGCTCCCAGGCGATCTCCTTGCCGCCGGCCGTGAGGCGCAGGTCGACGAAGTTGACGAGGGGGCCCGTGGGGCCGTGCTCGCCGGGAATCCATTTCGGATAGAGCAGGGTGAGCGGGCCGGGAGCCACGGGGATCTCGCTCTGGACGTGGAGGATGCGCTGCGCCACCTGGCTGGCGTCGAGCGAGAGCGCGATGGACGTGGCGGAGGTCTGGGCGGCGGCGCCCGCCGCCAAGGCCAGGGCGGCGAGGGCGGCGAGGAGGACGACGGGACGCGACCTGCGGAGCATGGGCTTCATAGGCGTCAGATCTCCTTGAGGGCTCGGTTCCGTGCTGCTGTAAACCCTCGCACTATAGCGCCACCGGCGGCTTGGGCGCCAATACCGTAGCCGGGGAGGCGTGGTAGGCTGTTCCTGTGCAAAGGGTCATTGTGTATTGGGAAGAAGAGGGTGGTTGGATCGGGTATCTGCAGGACTACCCGGACTACTGGACACAGGGCGATTCCTTCGACGATCTAAAAGAGCACCTCAGGGATCTGTGCCAAGACATCAGCAGTTTGCCAAAGTATCCTTCGCCCCCATGAAACGCCTTCTCCCGCTGCTCGCGCTCGCCGTCTGCCTGATCTCCGCCGCTCCTCCCGAGCCCGACCTCGCCACCCGCGCCAAAGCCGTTCTCGCCAGGACCTCGGGCACGGTCCGGATCCCCAGCCTGCGGCGTCCGGTCACGGTGCTGCGCGACCGCTGGGGCGTGCCTCACATCTTCGCCGAGACGCAGGACGACCTCTTCCTGGCGCAAGGGTTCGTGGCCGCTCAGGACCGCCTCTGGCAGCTCGAGATCTGGCGCCGGACGGGGGAGGGGCGGCTCGCCGAGATCG
>QHVW01000128.1 GCA_003223675.1 Acidobacteriota bacterium | reverse complement strand
TTGTAAATCCCGAGGAACGTCTCCTGGGTTAGGTCGAGGCAATCCTCGGGCGGCAGACCCTTCCGGGCGAAGAAGCGCTCGATGGCGTGGAAGTAGGTCTCGTAGAGGAAGCGGAACGACCCTTGCCGGTCGCTGCCGTCCTGAAACCGGCGGATGGCCCGGTCGACGAGATCCGGGCCGGCTGTCGCGGCATCCGCCGGCTCGCGCGCGGCCGCGGACGAGCCGGCGACCTCTTCGGTCATCGCACCACCTCCGGCGAGGCAAGGGAGTCAAAGCTTGCGAAGAATTCGCTGTGATTATCTCACAGTCCTCCGCCTCCGGCCGCCACCACCAGCACCTCGCACCGCTCCCCCGCCGCCGCCGGTTCCGCGCCGGCTCGCACCCGCACCAGCGCCGTCCCCAGGGAGAAGGCGGCAAGGTCGTGGGAGCCCTTGAAGGCGTGGGGGGTGACCAGGATTTCGCCCTCCCGCGCTTCGACGGCCGCCGGCAGGAAGCGGTCGCGGGGGCCGGCGCCGGGGAGCGGGGCGGCGAGGGTGCCGCGCAGGGCGGGACCCCACCAGGAGTCCGCGAAGCCCAGCAGGCGGCGGAGGGCGGGGCGGACGAAGAGCCAGAAGCTCACCATCACCGAGGCGGGGTTCCCCGGCAGGCCGAAGACGATCCCTCCCGGATGGGTGGCGAACACCACCGGCTTGCCCGGCTGGATCGCCACGGCGTCGAACACCGCCTCGCAGCCGAAGTCCGCGAGCACCCCCTCGACGAAGTCGAACTCGCCCATCGAGACGCCGCCGCAGAGGAGCAGCACGTGCGACCGCAGCCCCTCCCCGACCCGCTCCCGCAGGGCGTCGACGCGGTCGGGCGCGATGCCCAGCGGGTCGAAGCGGAGGCCGAGAGTGGCACCGGCGGCGAGCAGGAAGTCGGTGTTGGAGTCGCGGAGCTGGCCGGGGGCGGGGACCTCCTCGGGCGGGACCACCTCGTCGCCGGTCGCCATCACCGCCACTGTGGGGACGTGGTGGATGGGCACCTCGCCGTAGCCGTGGGTGGCCAAGAGGGCCAGGGCGCCCGGAGTCAGGAGTGCGCCTGCTGGAAGGAGAGGATCTCCCGTCCTCAGGACCTCCCCTCGGCGGCGGACGTGCTCGCCCGGGGGCACCCCCTTGTGGAAAGTCACCCGCTCCCGTCCGCCGTCGGTGAGCTCGACAGGGATCACGCGGTCGGCGGCGGCCGGCACGGGGGCGCCGGTCATGATGCGGGCCACGGCGCCGGGGGGGATCTCGAAGCCGGGCCGGTCCCCCGCGAAGACGGTGCCGGCCACCGGCCGGGCCTCCTCGGGCTGGAGCTCTCCGGTCACGGCGTAGCCGTCCATGGCCGAGACGTCCGACGCCGGCACGTCCACGGTGGCGGCCAGGGGGCGGGCCAGCACCCGGCCGGCCGCCTCCCGCCGTCCCACGCTTGCCTCCGCGAGCGGGCGCACCCGCTCCGCGATCCGCCGCCAGGCCTCATCCGGGTGAATCAGGGCCATCGCTCTCCTCCTTGGGGCTCCTCCTGGGGCGCCAAACCCCTCCAGATGGTATAGTTGTCGGGCTTTTTCCAGACTGTGAATCTACAACGGGGAGGGATCTCGCCGTGCCCACGGTGGAGAACAGTTTCCAGTATCGGGGCGACCTGTCGCAGACGGCGCTGCCGGAGATCCTCTATACGATCGACCGTTTCCAGGTTCCTGGGGTCATCGAGGCGAGCCGGGAGGGCATGGTCAAGCTGGTCTACATCAAGGAAGGGAACGTGGTCCACGCCACCTCGACGGACCGCGCGGACAGCCTGGGCTCCTACCTGCAACGGGGCGGGATCATCTCGCCCGACCTCTATCTGGAGACGATGCGCGAGCGCGAGCGCACCAACAAGCGCTACGGCGTGCTGTTGATCGAGAACGGCATCCTCTCGCCGGCGGACGTCTACCGGGCGATCCGCAAGCAGATCGAGGCGATCGTCTGGAGCCTCTTCTACTGGCAGGACGGCAGCGTCATCTACAGCATCGGCGAGCTTCCGCAGCTCGACGCGGTGCGCATCCAGATCCCCATGCGGCAGGTGATCCTGCAGGGGATCAAGCGGGCCCCGGACGCCAAGGCCCTGGTCGCGCGGCTCGGCCGGAAAGAGACGGTCCTCGAGCCTTGTTACAAGACGGAGCAGTTGATGACATCTGCACCAAGGGTCCCCACAGCGCCGCCGAGAACGCCAAGGTGCTGTACGCTTTCCAGATCCTCCAGCTCATCCGGATCGCCGGGGCCACCCCCCCTCCTCCGGAGGCGCGGGAGACCGGGGCGATCAAGATCCGGTTGAAGACCCACGGGGACAAGTTCAGCGTCTGAGGAGCAAGCGCGATGCCGATCTATGAGTACGAATGCCTGAGCTGTGGCAAGAGGACGGAGGTTCTCCAGAAGATGAACGACGCTCCTCTCGCCGCTTGTCCGGATTGCGGCGGCGAGGTGAAGAAGCTGATCTCGGCGCCGTCCTTCCAGCTCAAGGGGAGCGGCTGGTATGCCACCGACTACGGCAGCAAGAAGGGCGGGGGAGGGGCGTCGGAGACGAAGTCGGAAGGGAAGTCGGAAGGGAAGTCGGAGAGCAAGGCGGAGGGGAAGGCCGAGGGCAAATCGGAGAGCAAGCCCGAGAAGGCGGCGGTCAGCGAGTCGAAGGGGTCGGGTGGGGGCGGGTCAGAGTAGCCGGGCTCGGAATTCATCGACGGATCTCAATGTTACAATGACATTCCGTCGGGCCGGTCCGCCGGCACACCGCGATTTTGGAGACGTTCAGGAGGCCTCATGAAGTCGAAGTTATGCCTGGCCCTTCCGCTGCTCGCCCTGCCCTTCCTGCTCCGCCAGCCGGCGGCCGCGACCACCTACATGAGGATGCCCGACAGCGCCCTGGTCGATCAGGCCGCGGCGGTGGTGGACGTCAAGGTCGTGGACGTGAGCTCGGCGCCGCTCGACGGCCAGCCGGCCACCGACTACCTGGTCGAGGTCAATCGCGTGCTCAAGGGGAGCCTCTCCGGGAGCACCGTCGTGGTGCGGGTGCCGGGCGGCGTCGATCCTCAGGGGCTGGGGCTCAAGATCTGGGGCGCTCCCCAATTCGCCAAGGATGAGGACGCGCTCCTCTTCCTCCGGCCCGCCAAGGACGGCACCTACCGCATCCTCCACCTGATGCTCGGCGCCTTCCACCAGCGGACGGTCGACGGCAAGACCTTGGCGTTGCGCGACCTCTCCGACGCCCACGACGTGAGCGCCAAGAGCGAGGCCGAGGACGGGGTGGACACGGTGCGCGACTTCCACCGCTTCTCCGGCTGGGTGGCGGACCGCGCGGCCGGGGTACCGAATCCGGGCGACTACGTGCTCGGCAACGCCAAGGCCCTGCTCCAGTCGCTCCCCGAGAAGTACGTCCTCCTGATGTCCAACGACGGCAACCCCATCCGCTGGTTCCGTTTCGACGACGGCCAGAGCGTGCAGTGGAGAGTGAATTCCGCGGGCCAGCCGGGCCTCGGGCTCGACGCCACCATCGCGGCCTTCCAGGTGTCCCTGAGCGCGTGGAATTCCAACCCGGGGACCAACATCAACTACGTCTACAGCGGCACGACCTCGGCCTCCAACGGGCTGGTCCGCTCGGACAACGTCGACACCATCCTCTTCAACGATCCCAACCGGGAGGTCGACGCGGCCTTCGACTGCCACACCGGCGGCGTGATCGCCGTGGGCGGGCCCTTCTACTACACCTCGACGCGGACCTACAGAGGGCAGCGCTATCACGAGGCGGTCGAGGCGGACATCGTGACCAACGACGGCACGTCCTGCTTGTTCCAGAACAATCCCAGCGCCGCGCAGGAGATCTTCGCCCATGAGCTCGGGCACACCCTGGGCCTCGGCCACTCGAAGGACCCCAACGCCCTCATGTACGCCTTCGCCCACAACGACGGCCGCGGCGCCAGCCTGACGGCCGACGACCGCGCCGCGGTGTCGGTGCTCTACGGGGACGGCAGCGTCCCGGATGGCTCCGGCGGCGGCACGGGCGGCGGCTCGGGAAGCCTGACGGCTCCCACCCGCCTGACGGTCCGCGCGACCTCCCGCACCACGGCCGTCCTCACCTGGCGCGACAAGGCCCAGGGGGAGGAGTCCTTCGTGGTCGAGAGGGCGCCCTCTCGCCGGGGCCCCTTCCAGGTGGTCGCGACCCTGCCCGCCGACTCCACCTCGGACCAGGTGACGGGGCTCAACCCAGGGACCGTCTACTTCTTCCGCGTGCGCGCCGAATCAGGCGACCAGACCTCTCCCTACAGCCCGGTGGTCGGGGTCAGGACGCCGCGCTGACGGAGCCCTCATCTGATCCCCTCAAGGAGGCCCGGCCCTCTTCTCCCGGCCCTCCACCCACCCTGCCGGGGAGAAGAGGGAGGGGTTAGTCGGAGCATCTTGAAGCCCCTCTCTCCCCGGAAGGGCGGGTGGAGGGCTGGGAGAGAGGGGTTGGGGAGTGAGGGCCCCACGCCACCAGCCCCACCACCAGGCTCGCCGGGACGATCTGGAATCCCAGCCGCGCGAAGCTCGAGATCACGAAGAGCCGGGGCTCGATCGCCGAGATCGACGTGAAGTAGGTGTAGAAGTAGAAGAGGATCTGCAGCGTGACCGCGACCGCGAACGGCCGCGCCCGCCGGTGGACGAGGAGGAGCGGCGGCAGGAACATCGTCCAGAGCAGGCCGTGCCAGGAGGGGGTCCGCAGGGCTTCCAGGGTCGCCGCGAGGATCTTCGGCGCCCGCGAGGGGTCGAAGGGGCCAGCCGAGCTCAAGGCCTGGAACAGGTGGTCGTGGCGCAACCGCCAGAGCCAGGGGAGGACCACCGCCGCCACCGGCAGGCCGGTGCGCAGCCCCGTCCCCAGCGCGAGCCGGCGTTCTCCCCAGGCACGGCGTCCCCACTGCACGAGCACCAGGAAGGCCGCGAGAGGCACCCCTTCGACCTTCGAGCCGGCGGCGAACGCGGCGACGACTCCGATCTGGAGGTCCCCGGCGCGGTCCGGCGGCCGGAGCAGCGGCGGCACGGCGGCGGCGAGCGCCAGGGCGATCAGCCAGTCGGCCCCGCCCGCGATCAGGCTGCCGATCCCGTAAGCGCCGGCCGCGCAGGCGATCAGCGCCAATCCCGCCTGCCGGGTGAAGCGGCCGGCTCCCCCCTGGCGCAGCCCCTCCCGCGCCGCGGCGAGCAGGAGGGCGAAGAAGACGCTCGCCTCCAGCATCATCGCGGAGAGATCGAAGCGGCCCGCCAGCAGGGCGGTCACGGCGTAGACCTCCGGCAGGAGGTTCGGGTAGTCGGGGTGGATCACCCAGTTCCACCGCCGCGCCAGGTAGGTGTAGTCGACCCCGCGGGCCACGAAGAACCGGCGCCCCTTGAGCCCCCAGTGGAAGACGAAATCGGAGAAGGTGATCCAGTGGCTGAGCGCGAGCAGCGTGAAGGCGGCGAGGACGAACAGCGCGATCCCATCCCCCCAGCCCAGTCCTGAGGGAAAATTTGTCCGGCCCCCCATCCGCTCCGGACCCCGCGGCAGGAAGCGCCAGCCGAGGACGTAGAGCGCGATCCCCAGGATCACGAGGAGGAGCGGATGCCAGGGGATGCCGGCGAGGTCGAGCAGCGTCAGGAGGAGATGGAGGACGACGGCGCCGCCCAGGACGTAGAGCGTGGCCCGGTAGAGAGCGCCGTCCCGCGAGGCAGCGAGCCCGGCCGCCAGCCGGCTGCCGAGCAGGCCGAGAAGCACGGGGACGGCGGCGGCCACCAGCAGCGGCAGGGCGCTCAAGGCCGCTTCACCCGGTAGAGCCAGCCGTCCGGGAGCCGCAGCATCAGCTCGGCGCGGGGATGGCGGATCTCCTTCCGGAAGCCGATGGCGTATTGGGCGATCTGGCCCGCCTCGGCGTCGTTCACCGAAAGCACGTCGTGATCGGGCATCAGATAGGCCGCCCAGCGCCACGCCTCGAGCTCCACTCCCGGCGGATCGTCCGGCGCGGTGAACGCGATCGCGGCGCCTGGCGGGATGGCCTGCCGCGCCACGTCGAGGGAGCGGGAGAGCGCGGCGGTCTCGGGGGTCTCGAACCGCCATCCCAAGGCCGGGTCGACGTGCTCCCGGTCGTCCCAGGCCGCGACCGCGCGATTCAGCTCGACGAGGAACGCGCACGCCGCCCAGGCGGCGAGCCCCCCCAGAATCAGGCGCTTGAGCATGGCGCCGATCTTATCCTGCTGAAGACCCTGGTAAGATCGCGCCCCCCGCGAGGAAACCGATCCCCCTATGCCTCTGGCCTTTCACCCCGACGAGACCAGCCCGCTGGTCGCCGCCCTGCTGAGCGATCTCGGGATCGCCCCCGGGACGCTCGAGCTCGCCATCGACGCCCGCGACGAGATGCTCGGCTTCCTGGTGGGCTCCTGCGAGGGGGACCGCGACCGGGCCCTCTTCGGCTACTTCCGCTCCGGCGCCAGCATCGCCGACTCCCTGGGCCAGGTGCTGCGCTGGCGCTTCGGGTCCCTGGAGAGGATGGGGAAGATTCTGGACTTCGCCAGCGGCTATGGGCGGGTGACCCGCTTCCTGGTGCGCGACGTCCCCCCCGAGCGCGTCTGGGTGGCGGACGTCTACGCGGACGGCGTCCGCTTCCAGGAGGAGCGGCTGGGGGTGCACGGGCTCGTCTCGGCGATCCGGCCCGAGGATTTCGTCTGCGCCGAGCGCTTCGACGCCATCCTGGTCACCTCGCTCTTCACCCATCTGCCCGAGGAGCGCTTCGTGGCCTGGCTGCGGGTGCTCCTGGGTCTGCTCACGCCGGGCGGGATGCTCGTCTTCAGCGCCCACTCCCCCGAGGTGCTGCCGCCGGGCGTCCCCAGCCCCGAGACGGGGATCCACTTCCAGGAGACCAGCGAGAGCGGCTCGCTCGCCAAGAGCGACTACGGCTCGACCTGGGTGACGGAGGAATTCGTCCGCTTAAGGCTGGACCATGCGATCGGCCCCGGCGCCTCGCTCCACCGCATCGAGCGGGGGCTCTGCAACTTCCAGGATCTCTACCTGGCCCTGCCCGAGGGGGGCGTCGATTTCTCCGGCCTGGATTTTCAAGGGGAGCCGCAGCTCTCTCTCGAACGGGCGCGACTGGAGGATGGGGGGAATCGGCTGGACCTCGGCGGTTGGGTCGCCGTGCGCTCCGGCGCCATCCATGGAATCGAGGCGATGCTCGACGGTGAGCGGCTGGCCGCGGTTGCGGGGCTGGAGCCGCGCCCGGACGTCGCCGCCTTCCTCGGCAGCGAGCGCCATCTGCGCTCCGGCTGGGACCTCGCCTGTCCGCTGCCACCCGGCACCTCGCGCACCTCCGCCGTCCTGCGGCTGCGGGTGGTGGACGGCCGGGGGCGTCCCCAGCCTCTCTGGGCCGGCTCCATCGAATCGGCGCTCCTCGCCGGCTCCCGGCAGGAGGGAGAGAAGCTCTTCCGCGAGCTCTGGCAGTCCCAGAACCTCCTCGCCGAAGAGCGGGCCCGCGCCGCCGTGGCCACCGGGGAGGCCGAGGCGTTGCGCGTCCGCATCCAGGCCATGGAGGCGAGCCGGTTCTGGAAGATTCGGAACGCGTGGTTCGCGGTCAAGCGATGGCTCGGGTTGACGGAGGAAAGGTAGAGTGCCTGTTCTACGCCCCTTGCCCTCTGGGGCGTTCTGCCCTCCGAAGCCTCACCCTCGGTCCCTCTCCACTTCGTGGAGAAGGAGGGCCCGGAGATCGAAGTCTTTCTGATTCGGCAAATCGATTCAGCCAAGTTCCCCCTCTCCACGGAGTGGAGAGGGGGCCAGGGGGTGAGGCTTCGGAGGGCAGGAGCTCCGAAAACCCCTACAGCCCTTGACCCCTCTGCTATCCTCCTCCCATGGTCACCGCCGCCCCGCCCGAAGTCCTCGCGGAGACGGAACGCTCCTTGCAGACGTATGCGCGCGTGGTGCTGTGCCAGATCGTGCGCGCCGAGGGGTCGACCCCCGGCAAGATGGGGTGGAAGCTTCTGGTACGGCCCGACGGCACGTTCGTGGGCAACCTGGGTGGCGGTGCGTTCGAGGCCCTGGTCAAGACGGACGCCCTGGAAAAATTGAACAGCGGCGCCGGCGTGGACGCCTCCGAGGTCAAGCGGTACTACCTGACCGAGGAGGCCACCAAGGGCGAGCCCACCGGCATGGTCTGCGGCGGCATGGCCGAGGTCTTCCTCGAGGTCATGGCCGCCGCTCCCGTGCTCGCCATCTGCGGCGGCGGCCCGGTGGGACAGGCGCTGGCCAGGGCGGCGGCGCTCGCCGGCTTCGAGATCCTGGTGGCGGACGACCGCGCCGAGTTTCGCCGCCCCGAGCTGTTCCCGGCCGGCACCCGGATCGCCGAGGCCGATCCCGACTATGGGGAACAGAGCGGTCAGGACGTCCTCGCTCCGGTGCGCCGCCGCGAGCTCTACGTCGCCGTGGTCTCCCGCTGCTGGGAGACCGACGCGGCGGCGCTGGCGTCCGTGCTCCGCGAGATTCCCGAGGGGTTGCGCTACCTCGGGCTGATGGGGAGCCGGCGCAAGGTGGCCCGGGTCCGCGAGGAGCTCGCGGCGCGGGGGTTCGATCTTTCGGAGGTCCGGCTGCACGCCCCCATCGGCCTGCCGATCGGCGGCGACAGCCCGGGTGAGATCGCGATTTCGATTCTGGCGGAGGTCATTGGTACTCGCTATGAGAAGTGAAGATTGGATCGGACGGATCCGTCGGATCACCAACCTGCTCCTGGGATTCTTCCTGCTCGCGGCCTCCTCACGGGCCGCCGTCTCGGACTGGCGCTATCTGCCGATCTGGGGTGGCGACGTGCGCACGGTCGCCGTCGATCCCGCGAATGCGGACGTGGTCTTCGCCGGTACGGCTTCCGGCCAGGTCTACGTCTCCCAGAACGGCGGCCGGACCTGGGCCAACGCCGGCCCCCACCTGCCGTTCCCCGGCTGGGTGGTGAGCAACCTCCAGTTCGACCCCAACCGTCCCACCCGCATCTGGGTGGCGCTGCGGGGGATCTGGGGTGGTGGCCACGTCGCCTCCTCGGACGATTACGGCAAGACCTGGATCTCCCGCGCCCGCGCCGGCCTGCCGGCCGAGGAGCCGGTCTACACCCTGGCGCTCGTCCCCGGCCACGAGGGGCGCCTCTACGCCGGCACCCTTTCCGGGGTCTATGGCACCGACGACGGCGGCGATACCTGGCGGCGGCTCACAGCCGACCTGCCCGAGATGCAGAAGGTCACCAGCCTGCTGGTCGATATCAGTCAGCCGGACACGGTGGTGATCGCGGGCACCTGGCGCCGCGCCTACAGGAGCGCCGACGCCGGCAAGACCTGGTCCGGAGTCTTCGAGGGGATGGTCCTCGACTCGGAGGTCTTCAGCATGACTCCCGTCCCGGGTCAGCCGGGGACGATCTGGGCCACCACCTGCGGCTGGGTCTACCGCACCCTGGACGGCGGCGCCAAATGGGAGCGCTTCAAGGAGGGCTTCGAGGAGCGCCGCACTCCCAGCTTCGCCGCCCTCCCCTCCGGCCGCCTGCTGGCCGGCACCGTGGCCGGCCTCCACATCTCGGACGACGGCGGCAAGACCTGGCGCCGCGTGGGGGACCCGGGGATCTCCATCCAGTCGATCGCCTTCCATCCGTCCCAGCCGAACCGGGTGATCTTCGGCACCGAGGGGTCCGGCGCCTGGATCTCCGAGGATGGCGGTCTCACCCTCCGGCCGTCCACCGCGGGGATGATCAACACCCGCGTCTCCGCCTTCGCCGTGCACGGCAAGGAGCTGATGGTGGCGGTCAACGACGCCGGGCCGTTCTCGGGCGTCTACTCCTCGCGCGACGGCGGCCGGACGTTCCCGGGCTTCATCCCCCTCCCCTCGGTGAAGGACATCGCGATCCACCAGGGGCGGATCTTCGCCGCCACCGAGAAGGGGTTGTTCGAGCGGCGTGGCGAGGGCTGGCACTGGGTGCGCGACCTGGGCGAGGGGACGGTCGAGCAGTTCATCCAGGACGGCCCGCTCCTCCTCGCGCGCACGCCGGACCGCCTCTACGAGCTGAAGGGGAAGATCTTCACGCCGCGTCCCTACAAGCACGGCGCTCCCCGCTCGGCCGCCTTGTACGGCGACGCCCTCTGGGTGACCGACTCCCAGGGTCTCTACCGGCTGACGGCGGACGCCAACCACACCATCCCCACGCCCTTCGAGGGCGGCAGGCTGCTGCGCCTGCGCGACGAGCTCCTCCTCTGGGGTCCGGGCGGCACCTATGCCCTGACCAGCCCGGACGCCGGCTGGAAGCAACTGGTCGGCGAGCCCTCGCGTCTGCTCCCCACGGGAGACGACCGCCGTCCCGCCCTGCTGGTGAGCGGCGACACCGTCCGCCTCTTCGACCGCCAGACCGGCAAGCTCGAGGATCTGGACGTGCCCGTCCCCGCCCGCGACATCTCCGCCGCCGAGGTCCTCGACGGCCAGCTCCTGATCGGCACCTCGGGGTATGGGGTGCTGGCCCGGGATCTGGGAGGGGAGGGGGGCGAGGTTAAGACGGTGGCGGGGCGGTAGGGGGTAAATTTACGCTAGCCGATCCGCCCGGGCATTGATCCCCGGGCGGAACCCTTTCCCCCCTCCCCCATACTTACTGGAATGGGGCTCTGGCGTTGCTCGCCATACGGGAACGCTGATTGCATAGATCTCGGCGGCACAGGCAAGGAGACGCTGTGCAGACTGCGTTGACTGTTGAATTTCAGGATACCCTTCTCTCTCCAGCCACCCTCTTCGTGGCCCTTCGCCGTTTCACGGTCGCCAACGGCATGGAGACCGAGGTGAAGCAGGCGTTCGTTGAGGGGGCATGGCCAAGATCCTGATCGTCGACGACGAGCCGGCGCTGCTGGAGGCCTGCGCGCGCATCCTGGCCTCGGCCCATCACGAGATCTTCCGGGCCGAGACCGGCGAGGAGGCGCTGGCGGTCTGCCGGGCCGAGCGGCCGGACCTGGTGCTGCTCGCCCCGGTCCTCCCCGGCATCCAGGGGCTGGAGGTCTGCAAGCAGATCAAGGGGGACCCGGAGCTGTCGCGCAGCTCGGTGATCCTGATCTCCGGCCGCCGCGTCTCGCCCGACGAGCAGGCCGAGGGGCTGGAGTCCGGCGCCGACGGCTATCTCACCAAACCGATCGAGCGGCGCACCCTGCTCGCCCACGTGCGCGCCCTGCTGCGCATCACCGAGACCGAGCGGGCCCTGCGCGAGAGCGAGGAGCGCCAGCGCCAGCTCGTGGACGACCTCATGCAGGCCAACCGCCGGCTGGAGGAGTACAACCGCCTCAAGGCCGAGCTCGTGGCCAACATGTCCCACGAGCTGCGCACGCCGCTGACGGCGATCATCGGCTTCGTCCAGCTCGTGCAGATGACCGAGGCCGGCAAGCCGGTCCCTCCGGCCTACGCCACCGCCTTCGAGCGCATCCTGCGCAACGGCCGCCACCTGCTGGCGCTGATCGACGACGTCCTCGACGTGGCCAAGATCGAGGCCGGGCGGCTGAAGATCAACCGCGAGCCCTTCGACCTCGGCGACGTCGTCCAGAGCGCCTTCCGCGAGCTGCAGTCGCTCGCCAGGCAGAAGGGGATCGACTACCGGCTGCGCATCCCTAAGCCCCTTCCGCTCGCCTTCAGCGATCCGTTGCGCGTGCGCCAGGTGGCGATCAACCTGCTCTCGAACGCCATCAAGTTCACCCACCAGGGGTGGATCGAGGCCGAGCTGGTGCCGTGGGAGGAGGGGACCTGCCGCTTCGTGGTGCGCGACACCGGGGTGGGGATCGACGAGGCGGCGATGAGCATCATCTTCGAGCGCTTCCGGCAGGTGGACGGCTCGATGTCGCGCCCGGCGGGGGGAGCGGGCCTGGGGCTCTCGATCGTGCGTCAGATCGTCGAGCTGCTGGGCGGCACCATCGAGGTCGAATCCCGGGTGGGCGAGGGGTCGACCTTCACCGTGACCCTGCCGCTGGTGGCTCCCGATCCCGGGCTCGGCCCGGTGGACGACGCGGCGGCCGGCCAAGATGTCGACGTGCGCGAGACCCTGGAAGAGCTCGGAGTGACCCCGACTGATGGCGAAAATCCTGCTGGTTGAAGACGATCCCGACACCCGGGAGCTGGTCCGTCTGACGCTGGAGCTCTATGGCTACGAGGTGGTGGAGGCACGGACGGCCGAGGAGGGGGTCAGCCGCGCGCGCGCCGCCGCTCCCGATCTCATCCTGATGGACCTCAGCCTGGGCGGCAAGTTCGACGGCCTGGAGGCGACCAAGCGCCTGCGGGCCGATCCGGCCTTCGACGCCACCCCCATCGTGGCCCTCACCGCCCACGCCATGGCCGGCGACCGCGAACGCTCGCTCGCCGCCGGCTGCGACGCCCACTGGACCAAGCCCATCCTCGACCTCTCCGCCTTCAAGGACAACGTAGCGAGGATGGCCACCGAGGGGCGCCCCGCGCCCTACACCACCTGATCCGCCTTCGCCGCCAGGATGAAGTCGTTCTCGCTCAGGCCCCCCACGGAGTGGGTCCAGAGGGTCACCTTCACCCGCCCCCAGGTGAGAAAGATGTCCGGGTGGTGCCCCTCGCGCTCGGCGACCTCGCCCAGCCGGTTGACGAAGTCGAGCGCTTCGCGGAAATCCTTGAAGCGGTACTCCTTTTCCAGGTGATGCTCGTTGGGCATCGTCCAGCCGAACTGGAGCTGGCCGAAGAGCTTGCGGAGCTCTTCCCCCTTCAGCGCGCTCCCCTCGGCCGGTTTGCAGGTCCTATCCAAGAGATCGCTCATATCATTCACCTCCACACTCTCCCCTCACCTTCTCGCGAGAGGCCGACTGCAACCTCAATGCCGAGAACGGCTGGCACATAGCTTGCCACATCTGGGCCGCAAGCGGCGGCAACACCTCCAGAGAATCGACTCGACGCCGCGGGAGCAGACCATGCAGCCACAATATGCATTCCGCAGGCCCCGGCGCGAATTTCCCGAGATGACCCCCGCGCGCCGGTACCTGGTGATCGCGGGCCTCGCCGTCTCGGCCCTGCTGTTCCTCGGCGGCTTCGTCCTCGCGGGCTATCTCTGGAAGCTCTCCCGGAAGTTCCCGGAGGCCCCCTTCAAACAGCCCTCCCGGCTCTACGCCAGCGCTCCCGTGCTCGCGCCGGGCGAGCCCTTCTCGCCGAACGAGATGGTGGCCGAGCTGAAGGACGCCGGCTACCGCGAGACCCCCGCGGGAGCGCCGATCACGCCCGGCACCTACCGCCGCCTGGGGGACCGCGTGGTGGCGAACCTGCGCCATTTCCCCACCCCCGACGGCGAGGCCGGAGGCGCGGCGGTGGGGGCCTTCTTCCGCGGCGACCGGGTGGCCGGCGTCTGGGTGGCCGGCCGGCCCGCCAAGAGCGCCGCGCTGGAGCCCCCCATCCTCGCCTCCTTCTACGACAAAGACCTGGAGGAGCGCCGGCCGGTCACCCTCGACCGGCTGCCGGACGACGTGGTGAAGGCCGTGCTGGCCGCCGAGGACTCGGGCTTCTACACCCACCCCGGCGTGTCGCCGACCGGCGTCGCCCGCGCGCTCCTGGTGGACCTGCGCGGCGGCGAGGTGCAGGGGGGGAGCACCATCACCCAGCA
>QHVW01000127.1 GCA_003223675.1 Acidobacteriota bacterium | reverse complement strand
GGTCGAGGTGGACTGCCCGAGCCGCAGGTAGCCGAGCCCGACGTCGAGGAGCACGCGCAGGCGCCTGGCGAGCTTCTTCTGGCCGGTGAAGAATTCGATGGCATCCTCGACCGTCAGGTTTAGTGCCTCGGAAATGTTCTTGCCCTGCTGGTCTTTCCCGAAATAGCGGACGGCCAGCACCTCCGGCCGGAAGCGGTGCCCCTGGCAGGTCTCGCAGAGCACCGTCACCGGCGCCATGAACTGCATGTCCACCTCGGTGATGCCGGTCCCCTCGCACGACGGGCAGCGCCCCTTGTCCACGTTGAAGGAGAAGTGGGCGGCGGTGATCCGCCGCGCCTTGGCGTCGGCGGTGGCGGCGAAGAGCTTGCGGATCTCGTCGTAGGCCTTGATGTAGGTGATCGGATTCGAGCGGCTCGACCGCCCCAGCGGACGCTGGTCGACCAGCGTCACGTCCACCAGCCCTTCGAGCCCGGTCAGGAGATCGCACTCGCCCGGCTCGACGTCCACCACGCCGCGCGAGCGCTGGTAGGTGCCGTAGAGGACATTCTCGATCAGCGTCGACTTGCCCGAGCCGGAGACGCCGGTCACCGCGACCATGGCCCCCAGGGGGAATTCGACGTCGACGTTCTTGAGGTTGTGGGCGCGGGCGCCGCGGATCGAGATGGGAGGGAGGCTGGAGAGCTCCTCCGAGAGGGTCTCCCACCCCTGCTCGCGGCGGAAGCGGGCCATGTGCCGGCGCGCCTGGGTTGGCGGGCGCTCGCGCAGATAGCGGCCGGTGAGCGAGGCCTCGTTGGCGAGGATCGTCTCGATCGGCCCCTCGGCCACCACCCGGCCCCCGTGCTCGCCGGCGGCGGGCCCGAGGTCGATCACGTGGTCGGCGCCGCGGATCAGCGTGCGGTCGTGCTCCACCACCAGCACCGTGTTCCCCTTGGCCGCCAGGTCGCGCAGCAGGGAGAGCAGCCGCTCGCTATCCTGCGGATGGAGGCCGATCGTGGGCTCGTCGAGCACGTAGAGGGTGCTGGTGAGGCCGGAGCCCAGGGCGGCGGCGAGATGGATGCGCTGCGTCTCGCCGCCCGAGAGGGTGCGCGCCTGGCGGTCGAGCGTCAGATAGTCGAGCCCCACGCGGTGGAGCACCTCGATCCGCTCGCTCAGCTCGTCGATCAGATGGCCGGCCACCTCGCGCTGCCGCGGCGTCCACCGGCGCTCGCGCAGCCAGGCGCGGAGCTGCTCGATGCTGAGGGCGGCCAGATCCGGCAGGCTCATCCCCTCCAGGCGGACGGCCAGGGACTCCGGCCGCAACCGCGTTCCCAGGCACTCCGGGCAGGGGTTGTAGGCGCGGTAGCGGGCGAGCAGCACGCGCACGTGGACCTTGTAGGTGCGCTGCTCCAGCCACTGGAAGAAGTCGTCCAGGCTGCACGGATTGTTGGCGCCGCTCCAGATCCACTCGCGGTCTTTTTCGGAAAGCTCGGCCCAGGGGACGTTCAGCGGGATCTTCCGCTTGCGGCAGGCGGCGAGGAGCTCGTCGTAGAGCTCCTCGTAGGCCGGCGTGTTCCAGGGCGCGATCGGGCGCTCGGAGAGGGTGCGCCGGGGGTCCGGGATCACCCGCTCGCGATCGACGCCGATCACCCGGCCGAACCCCTGGCACTCGGGGCAGGCGCCAAGCGGCGAGTTGAACGAGAACAGGGCCGGCGTGGGCCGGCGGGCCGTCTCGCCGCAGACCGGGCAGGCGAGCTCGCGGCTGTAGAGGCGAACCCCGGCGCTGCCGCGGGCCTCCACCTTGCCGCCGTTCATCTTATAGGCCTGTTCCAGAGTGTCGAGCACCCGCGTCTGGGATTCCGGCTTCGCCGTGAAGCGGCCGAGGACGAGCGGCAGCGGATCGCGCTTGGCCGGCCACTTTTCCCCGGGCTCCATGCGCACGACCTCGTCTTTGTCTTTATTGAGGTCACCGAGCCGGCGCTGGAATCCCTGGCGGATCAGCTCGCCGAGGGCGTCGTCCGCCCCCTTCTTCGGCCGGGGGAGGCGCACGACCAGGGTGAAGGCCTCGCCCGCGGCGCCGGCCATGAGGTCGGCCGCGGCCTCCTCGGGGCTGTAGCCACGCACGGGGCCATGGCCGTTCACACACCCCACCTCGCCCAGGTGGGTGAAGAGGAGGCGCATGACGTCGAGCGTCTCGGTGATCGTGCCCACGGTGGAGCGGGCGTTGCGCACGGCGTTCTTGGCTTCGAGCGCCACGGCCGGCAGGATGTTGTGGATGGCGTCCACCGGCGGGCGCTCCATCTGATTGAGGAACTGCCGCGCGTAGGTGGACATCGACTCCACGAACCGCCGCTGCCCCTCGGCGAAGATGGTGTCGAAGGCGAGCGACGACTTGCCCGCTCCCGAGGGGCCGGTCACCACGGTCACCGCGCGGTGCGGTACCTGGCAGTCGATCCCTTTCAGGTTGTGGGTGCGGGCGCGCTCGACAAGGATGGCTGGCTGCTTGGGGCTGGGCATCGGTTCCAGACGGCGCTCCGGATCAGACGGAGCCGATCATCATAACGCAGGGGGAGGCCGGGCATTCCCGGGTCTCCGGTTCTGCGGTTTGTCCGCAAGACGGGCGTCGTGATATCTTGCGGTTGGAGGTTTGGTATGAGGTCGACTGTTTCCGTACGCTGGCAGACCGTGATCCCTCAAGAAGCACGGGAGGCGCTCAAGCTGGAGCCGAACAGCAAGCTGGAGTGGGAGGTCAAGGATGGCTTCCTGATCGTCCACCCTCTTCCGGCCAATCCGATCCGGGCCGCTCGTGGCATGCTCAAGAACGGAGGGCCTTCGGTCAACGACCTTTTGGCGGAGAGGCGTCGCGAGCGCGAAAGAGAGAAGTAGAACGCGGCTCACCTCTCGACCCTCGACCGCTCATGGCTGACTACGTGCTGGATACCTCTGCGCTGCTCACCTTGTTCAAAGACGAGGATGGAGCGGACGAGGTGGAGGCTATCCTCGAAGCCTGCGAAGCCGGCCGTTCCAGGGCTTACCTGCCCTTCATGAGCGTGATGGAGCTGGAGTATCTGGTTCTGCGGAGCAGCGGGCGGGCTGACGCGGAAGGGGTGCTCCGGCTTCTTCAAGCCTGGCCCGTGGAAAAAATCGAATCCACTCCGGAATGGGGAAGGAAAGCTGCCGTAGTCAAAGCGCAGGGTGGGCTGTCCATGGCCGATGCCTGGATCTCTTCTTTGGCCTTGATGCTCGACGCCGAGCTGGTCCACAAGGATCCGGAGCTCGATGCTCTCCAGGATCTGAAGCATCGCCGGCTTCCTGACAAAAAACTCTAGGAGGGAGCTCACCCGAGCCAAGGTCGAGCCGAGCCAGGGAACCACCCGGCGGTGCGGAAACGCCGTCCGTCTCTTCGTGGGAGCCTCTCCCCTTTGGCGGAGACCCCTCGGCGCTTTGGGGGCGGAGGTCCGTTTTTTCGGGCAAGCCCGGGTTTATATGGGGAGACCCCTCGTACCATATGGACGAGCCTCCGTCTTTTTCGGGAGAGGGGTCGTCTTTTTGGGGAGACCTCTCGTCCATATGAAACGAGGGTCATTCTATATGGGGAGACCCCTCCCTCCGAATTCCAGAGCATCCGGCATTCAATAGCGCGGAGGCCGGCGATCCGGCGGCGGACTGCCGCCATCGTTCTGACTCGCAGGGTCCCGATCCTGCGCTTTGCCCCGGCCGTCATCGCGGTCCCGGCGTCCGAAGAGCCGGCGGAAGAAGTTGCGGATGGTGTGCGGCTCGGCCCGCCGCTCCTCGGTCCGGGGGGCGGCGGCGGGCTCGTCCGCGCGCTCCTCGGGAGCGGGCTCGCCCGCCGCGGCGACCTGCGGCTCAGGGGCGCCGTCGTGCATGTCGCACGTCCGCGTGGGGACCTCCCCCTCGCGGAAGACCTCGGTGATCACGGAGGGGCACCCCCCGGTCGCCAGCATGCCGGTGGTGGGATCGATCGCCGCCGTGGTGATCCCCGACGGCGTGGAGAAGGTGGAATAGCCGCCGGGCGGGACCACCCGGGCCATGAAGCGGACCCAGATCGGCAGCGCGGCGTGGGCGCCGGAGAGGCGGGTCTTCGCGTTGTCGTCGTACCCCACCCAGACGACCGTGGCGCGCTCCGGCGCGTAACCGGCGAACCAGGCATCCCGCTGCTGGTTGGTGGTGCCGGTCTTGCCGGCGAGCTCGCCCGGAATCCCCTTGGCCGCGCCGGCGGCGGTGCCGCTCTGGAGCACCCCTTCGAGGAGCGAGGTCACGAGGTAGGCGGTCTGGGCGGAAAGCACGCGCACCGGCTTCGGCAGCGGGGCCCCCTGGACCGGCTTGCCGTAGCGATCGAGCACCGCCACCAGCTCATGAACGGGCGGGCGCGCGCCGCCGGCGGCCAGGGTCGAGTAGACCGTGGCCATCTCCAGCGGCGTCACGGCGGCGGCGCCGAGGGCCATGGCGGGGAAGGGCTGCATCGGAGTGGTGATCCCCATGTCGCTCGCCAGCTTGACCACCCGCGGCATCCCCACCACCTCGGTCGCCAGCCGGGCGGTCGCCAGGTTGTAGCTCTTCTCCAGGGCGGTGCGCGCGGAGACCCAGCCGTGCGAGGTGCCGTCGTCGTTCTTCGGGGTCCAGAGCCCGGCGCCGGTCCGTATCGTCAGCGGCTCGTCGTCGAGGAACGAGGCGGGGGAGGCCTTGCCGGCCTCGAAGGCGGCGGCGTAGACGATCGGCTTGAAGGAGCTCCCCGGCTGGCGCTGCGCCTGGCCGGCGCGGTCGAACTGGCTCTTTTCGTATCCCCGGCCGCCGATATAGGCGAGGATGCCGCCGGTCGCCGGGTCCATCGAGACCAGGGCCGCCTGGAGGGGGGCCGCCTGGAGGGCCCGCCCCTTGCGCCCGCCGTCGATCTGCTTGAGGCCGGTCTCGACCGCCTCCTGGGCCGCCTTCTG
This sequence comes from Acidobacteriota bacterium, assembly GCA_003223675.1. Lineage (GTDB taxonomy): Bacteria > Acidobacteriota > Thermoanaerobaculia > Multivoradales > UBA5704 > DATARR01. The sequence continues at coordinate 1,304 of QHVW01000127.1, read as the reverse complement.
GCCGGACCAGTCGAGCGTCGAGAAGAGCACGTAGCCGCCGTCCTCCAGGTCCTCGACGCCGAAGCGGCGGGAGGCTTCGAGGGCCGCCGAATCGGCGAAGTAGGGGGCCCGCCTCCGGACGACCGGCTCGGGGGCCACGGCGATCGGCTCGCCCAGCGCCCGGTCGACGCGCTCCTGGGGGACCAGCCCCAGCTTGGCGAGGCGCCCCAGCACCCAGTCGATCGTCGCCGCCTCGGCGAGGTCGAGCTGGCCGGGATCCTTGCCGAAATACGCCCGCGAGGCGGCCCCCACGCCGAGCAGGGAGACGCCGCCGCTGCCGCCCAGGTAGATCTCGTTGAGGTAGGCCTCCAGGATTTTCTTCTTGTCGTAGCGCAGGTCGAGCAGGACGGCGAGGAGGATCTCCTGGCTCTTGCGCCGCAGCGTCTTCTCCTGGGTGAGATAGAGATTCTTGACGAGCTGCTGGGTGAGGGTGCTCCCTCCCTGCCGGCGCCCCTTGCCGGTCAGGTCGACCCAGACCGCCCGCGCGATGCCGGTCGGCGAGATCCCCGCGTGATGGAAGAAGGTCTCGTCCTCCGCCGCGACGATGGAGTTGATCAGGTCCGGCGAGACCTCCTGCAGGGTGACCGGCCGGCGCTCCAGCAGGTTGGGGCCGTAGTAGGAGGCGAGGAGCGGTGGATCGAGGATCACGGAGTCCGCCGGCTTGCCGTTCTGGCGGAGCGCGGCGATGCGGGTTCCCTTGTAGGCGATCTCGACCAGCCCGCCGCCATGGCTGCCGTCGGGGAGAGGGAAGCTCCGCAGGTGGACGTCCACCCCCTGCTTCGTCCGGCGATAGCGGCCGGCGGGGAGGTCGGAGGAGGCCTTGTCCTCGCGGTACCCCTCGTCGGTGAGCCCGGCGATCAGCAGGTCGGGAGGATAGTTCCGCCCCTCGAACAGCCGCGTGGCCCGCGCATAGAGCCGCGAAGGCTGGCGGAAGGTGACGTCCTCGAAATGGCTCGCCATGTGCCAGTACGGCCGGATACCGACGAACGCGGCGATCAGGAGGATGGCGGCGATGGCGCCGAGAATCCCCCACCGGCGCGGCCGGGGCCGGGTTGGAACGAGCTTCACTTTGCGGATTGCGGCCATGTCGGATCGAAGTCCCCGATGGGAGAACGTTTTCGGGCCGCGCGGGCTTCCCGCAGGGGAGGGTAGCAGGGATTCAGGTGGGGAAGGATTACAGGATCAACGGACGGCTTGCTTGTGGAGGGAGCCAACGACCTGGACCACCACCGGAACCCCTTCAACCTCGCACGGCATATGATCCT
>QHVW01001057.1 GCA_003223675.1 Acidobacteriota bacterium | reverse complement strand
GTTGGCTGCCAACTTCGTGGGTACCCTCCTCCTTTGTGTGGGTATTCTGATCCTTTCGCCACTGGCGGCCTCGATCGTGGGCACGATGCAGCTCCTGGCCTACCGCGACTTCGTCGGGCTCACGCCGGAGGACCTCGCGCCGTATGCGGACTAGGAGGACCTGGCTGCTGGCGGGCCTGGCCGGGGCGGCCGGGCTCGCCGTCCTCCACCTCTGGCACCCCTCGAACGATCCGGCCACGGCGCTCTGCCTGAGCCGCCGTCTGTTCCACCTCCCCTGTCCGCTCTGCGGCATGACCCGCGCCTTCGCACACCTCGCCAAGGGGGAGTGGAGCGCCGCCGTCACCCTGCACCCCCTCGCGCCGGTCCTCGCCCTGGAGATGATCCTCGGCTGGCTGGCCTGGGGGGCGGCCCTCGCCCTCCGGCGCCCGCTCCGCCTGCCGGTCCGGCTGGAGGCCGTGATGCTCGCGCACGTGGCCGTGCTCTGCGCGCTCTGGCTGGGGCGGGCGGCTACGGGTACGCTGCCCTGGTAGCAGAGCAGGATTGGACGAGCATCACTTCAGGCCAGCCGCGAGAACAGCCAGGGAGGCGGCTGCGCCGGCACGGATGCTGAGCTCCGTCAGCTCCCGAATCGAAGCGATCGTCTCGATCCGCCGCCGGATTTCCTCGGGCAGAGGACCGAAGCGATTCTCAAGGTCCTGCAAAAGGACTCCGCGAGCTTCCCCCAAAGCATCCTCCTGCCCCTTCTGAAGCCCCTTCTGAAGCCCCTCTTCGAGCCCCTCCTGCTTCCACTGCTGGGTCCATTCCGTGACACGTTCAGCGAGCATCGACTTGACCTCCTCAAGCTCGGCGATCTCGGGGATCTCGACCCCCGGCATTCGGGCCGGGAGCAGGTTCTTCAACAGGTAGCCGGCGAAGGATCGCCTCAGCTCCGCAAATTCCGGCCCCTGTAACCACTCCAGCAGCGCGATCACGACCCGCTGGATGTCGTCCGGCCCCCGGCTCTTCTCCAGCCGGAACAGCGCCGCCGCCACGTTGCGCAACGACTCCAGCTCGGAGTCGGCCATCCGCATCGCGTCCAACAGGCAATACCGCATCTGCGGCCGGTACCGTGCCAGACCGCCCGGGATCTCCTCGATCAGCTCGGAGACCTCCCGGGCGGCGCCCCACAGCGCGTTTCCATTATAGAAAACCAGCGGCAAAACCGGAGGCAGCTTGCCCGACCGGGGGATCTCACGGCGTTTGAGGAGCTCCTGGTAGAGCAGCCCCACGTAGACCGTCATACGGAGAGCCATCCAGGGATCGACTGTGGACTGGAATTCGAAGAGCAGATAGATGTAGAGCAGGTTGTCCTCTCCCCAGCGGACCCGCCAGACGATGTCGCTCTCCCGGCTGCTCAGACCCGGAGTGACGTAATCACCCGGGCCATCTCAGGATGAGAGAAAAGAAGCCTGTATCCGCCATCATGCTCCGCCACCGCACCCCCTTCGGCATGCCCGGAAAGAACGTGGCATTCTTCCAGAGAAGGCAGCCGTCATCAAGGGGGTATCGCACGCTCCGGCGAAACTCGGTTTACTCTCTCCCCATGGACCCCCTCCGCCGCCGACGCCTCAAGGTCTGGCTCTCGATCCTCGCCGTCCTGCTCCTCCTGGGGATCGACATGGCGCGGCCGCCGCACGAGCAGATCTCGGCGCGGGTCCTGCTCGGCGCCATCCACCTCTATCAGGCGACGCTCTCGCCCGCGCTGGGAGCGGCCGGCGTCCGGTGCCGGTTCCAGCCCACCTGCAGCCACTATGGGGAGGGGGCGATCCGCAAGTACGGTGCCTGGACGGGGACCTGGAAGGCCCTCTGGCGGGTCGCCCGCTGCGGACCGTGGACGCCGGCCGGCACCGTCGATCCACCTTGAGGCGCGGCGCCGTTTGGCATACTCTCGGCGGGTTTCAGGAGGCGCGATGGACCCGGACAACATCGACTACCCCGCCATTCTCCAGGATGCCCTGCGCGGCATCGTGCGCCGGGTGCTGGAGCAGGTGGCGGAGCACGGGCTGCCCGGGGAGCACCTCCTCTACGTCGGATTCCGCACCGGCTTCCCCGGGGTCCAAGTGCCGCGCTTCCTGCGCGACCAGTATCCCGAGGAGGTGACGATCGTCCTCCAGCATCAATTCTGGGGGCTGGAGGTGACGCCCGAGGATTTCTCGGTCCTCCTCACCTTCGGCGGCTCGCGCCAGCAGGTCGTCGTCCCCTTCGCGGCCCTCACCGCCTTCGCGGACCCCTCCGCCGACTTCG
>QHVW01000126.1 GCA_003223675.1 Acidobacteriota bacterium | reverse complement strand
CGCGGCGATATTCCTTGTGGACGTTCAGGACCTGCACGACCGAGCCGTTGTACGCCATCGTTACCTCCTCGATTCTGAGCCCTGGACGGAGACCGTGGCTCCATCCTTCAAGTCCGCCGGCCCTTCGACCACCACCTGCTCCCCCGCGGCGAGGCCGGAGGTCACCACCGCTTCGTCGGTATTGGCGGCAGTGCCGGCCGCGAGGCCGATCGCCCGCCGCTCGACTTTGTTCCCCTGGATCACGAACACCACGTCGCGGTCGCCGTCCTTGCGCACGGCGGCGCGCGGGATGGTCACCACCGGCTTGCCTGGCACGGCCCCCGCCTTCTCGTCGCCCAGGAAGGCGACCTTCACCCCCATGTCCGGCAGGATGCGCGGGTCGAGCTGCTCGAAGCCGATCCGCACCTTCACCGTCGCCTTCTGCCGGTCGGCCGTGGGCACCGGCATGATCACGTGCGCCGGGATCTGCCAGTCGGGGTAGGCGTCGAGGGTGGCCATCGCCTTCTGCCCCGGCTGCACCCGGTGGATGTAGCTCTCGTTGACGTCCACCTCGATCTCCAGCGACTTCATGTCCACCAGCGTGCAGATGCCCGTGCGGGTGAAGCCGCCGCCGGCCGAGACCGGCGAGATCATCTCACCCGGCTGGGCGTCCTTGCTCACGGCGACCCCGGAGAAGGGGGCGCGTATGACTGTATCGTCCAAGTCCTGGCGCCGCAGGGCGATCTGGCGCTCGGAGACCTGGACGTCCTGGCGTCCGAGCTCGAGCCGCGCCACCAGGGCGTCCACGTCGGCGTCCGCGGTGTCCAGGTCGGCCTTGGTGGAGACCCCCTGCTCGTGGAGACGCTTCATCCGGTCCTGGTTGAGCTTCGCCTGCCGCAGCCGCACCTCGTTCTCGGCGAGCGAACGCCGCTGCGAGCCGAGCTGCGCCTCGGCCAGCGCCAGCGACTTGCGGGGGATGGAGTCGTCGAGATGGGCCAGCACCTGACCCTCGCGGATCTCCATCCCCTCCTCGACCAGCACGTCCACCACCTTGCCGGTGATCTTCGAGGAGACCGTGGCCTGCCGGCGGGCGGTGACGTAGCCCGAGGCGTTGAGCACCGCTCCGGCCGCGGCCGGCCCGCCGGTCCGGTTCTGCGCCGTGGCCGCCTTCACCTCGGCGGCGCGCGGCCGGGCCAGCCACCCCCACACCGCCAGGGCGAGCACCACCACGATCGCGAGAGCGATCCACAGCCGTCCACGTCCCCCTTCCACCACGCTCTCCGAGCGGTCGATGCGCAGGCCCTCCAGCGAGGGCTTCTCCGAAGCCATGACGTCTCCTCCACACTCTTGTCGATTGCACCCGGAACATTTCGACAGGCCCGGATCTCCGGGCGATTCTATCCGATCGGGCGGTCAGGGGCTGATCAGCGCTCGTAGATCGCGCAGGAGGTGTCGGTCTCCCAGACCTCCACCCGGACCACCCGCACCCGCTCCTGCCCGGCGAGCCGCCGCTCGACCTCCGCGAAGACGTACTGGGAGAGGAGCTCGGCCGTGGTGTTGCGCTCGTCGAATGGGGGGATCTCGTTGATCACCTGATGGTCGAAGGGGCCGACGATCTCCTCCATTATCGCCTTGAGGTCGGCGAAGTCGAGCACCATGCCCAGGGCGTCGAGCTCCTCCGCCTGGAGGTGCACCCGCACCCGGTAGTTGTGCCCGTGCAAGTTCTGGCAGCCGCGGGTATGCCCCCGGATGGCGTGCGCGGCGGAGAAGGGGAAGTCCTTGAAGATCGTATGCATGGCCCGCCCCATCGTCCCGCCGGGAGGTAGGGGGAGTCAAGGGGGAGGCTGGAGCGGCCAATCCAGGCCTTGCCCTTGGAGAGGCCTGCCCTCCGAAACCTCACCATGCCCATCGCCCTCCCGCCGTCCGGGAGACGGGGACTCCGTTGAGGCGGTGGTGCTTCTAGGAGGCGTTATCAGTCTGATCGGTCGGATCCGTCGGATCGGTCAGATGGCCTCTTTTACGCCGGCTTCCTATAGGCACCATCGCCCAGCCAGGTCCCCCTCTCCCGGTCGGGGGGAGGGCGATGGGCATGGTGAGGTTTCGGGCCCCACCGCCCACCCCGGAGGACATCCCCGCCACCCCGCGAGGACACTTTGGAAACCTTTTACCAAAAACCCGCTTCAAACTTTCGAATCGCCGGCCTGGAATTCCAAATTTCTGATCGCCGCGGGATGGATCGCGGAAAACCCGTGACGAGCCGCTCTCCCGGAGGGCCGAGCCGCGACGGCCCGCGCGGGGCCGGTCGCCGTTCCGGTGCCCCGGCGATCCAGAGAATTGGATCGATCAGGCTCTCGCCCCGCGTTGCGAATCCGGCTTTCTCCTGATAAATCAGTCGTTTATCCCATCGCCGGGCGGGCGGCACAACGCTTGCTCTAGTGTGGCTCGCGAAGGCTGATCGAATTGGAAGGAGGTGAGGCCGCCGGCTGACAAAGAAGAGGTGTATCCAGGCCCTTGCACGACCTCAACGAGCATTCGTCAAGGAGGTTTGATCTCATGATTTGGCATTTGCTTTCGAAGCGCGCGCTTTACGTCGCCACCCTGCTGCTGGTCCTCGCCGCGCCGGCGCTGGCCCAGGTGCAGAGCGGCAATATCTATGGCAAGGCGGTCGGCCCCGACGGCCAGCCGATGCCCGGAGTGACCGTCACCCTCACCGGCGCCGGGGCGCCGCAGACCCAGACGACCGACGAGCGGGGGCAGTTCCACTTCCTGGGCCTCTCGCCGGGTTTCTATACGGTCAAGAGCGAGCTCGAGGGCTTCGCTCCCACCCGGAACGAGAACGTCGAGGTCAACGTCGGCCGCACGGCCGAGGTCGACCTCACGCTCAAGGTCTCGGAACAGATCACCGTCATCGGCGACAGACCGCCGCTGCTCGACCCTCGCAAGACGGGCAGGGATACCACCGTGACCTTGACCGACCTGGAGAAGACCCCCACGGTGCGCGACCCCTGGGCGGTGCTGGCGACGGCCCCCGGCGTGCTCACCGACCGCATCAACGTCGGCGGCAACGAGAGCGGCCAGCAGGCGCAGTACGTGGGCCCCGGCTCCGGCGGCGATCAGGCCATCTGGTCGATCGACGGCATGGTGATCACCGACATGTCCGCCACCGGCTCCTCGCCGACCTATTACGATTTCGACTCCTTCCAGGAGATGCAGGTGACGACCGGCGGCAGCGACGCCTCGATCGCCACCGGCGGCGTGGTCCTCAACATGGTGACCAAAAAGGGTACCAAAGAGTGGCGCGGCTCCGGCCGCTACTACGTCGACGACAAGGGCACCCAGGGGGACCTCAACATCAGCCGCTCCGACCTCGGCCAGGCCGGCCCCTGGAACGGCAACCACGCCCAGACCACCTTCAAGCAGGGGAACCGCATCGACCAGAACGAGGAGTATGGCGCCGAGATCGGCGGCCCGCTCCTCAAGGACCGCCTCTGGATCTGGGGCTCCTACTCCCGGCAGCAGATCGATCTCTTGACGATCAACGACTTCAGCGACAAGACGACGCTCAAGGATTGGAACGGCAAGCTCAACGGCCAGATCACGCCCAGCAACTCGGCGACCGTGTTCGCCTTCAACGGCGACAAGATCAAGCTCGGCCGCAACGCCGGCCCGCTGCGGCCGCAGGAGACCACCTGGGACCAGTCCCACTTCGGCGACTCGCCGACCGGATATAAAGCCGAGGACACCCAGATCGTCGGCAACAACTTCTTCGCGACCGGCATGTATGCGGCCGTCAACGGCGGCTTCCAGCTCGCCCCCGAGGGGGGCGCGAAGCTGGCCTACCGCGACACCAGCCTGATCTGGCACAACAGCTATCTCCTCAACCAGATCGAGCGTCCTCAGAAACAGGCCAAGGTCGACGCCGCGAATTTCTTCAACCTCGGCGGCGCCAGCAACGAGCTCAAGTACGGCGCCTCCCATCGCACGGCCGAGCAGTCGTCGCTCTTCAGTTGGCCGGGCGGCGGGCTCGAGCTCGCGCTGTCGCCCAGCACCCACCTGCTGATCCTCACCCGCGACGCGCAACCCGACATCAAGGTGAATTACAACAGCGCCTATCTCCAGGACACCGTATCGATCGGCAATCTCACGGCCAACCTCGGCATGCGCTACGACCGCCAGGGGGGCGACAACCTGGCCTCCACGGCGAAGGCCAACCCGGTATTTCCGGACCTCTTGCCCGCGGCCAGCTATGGCGGCCAGAGCGCCGGCTTCTCCTGGAAGACGCTCACCCCCCGCCTCGGCCTCACCTACGCGCTGGGCGCCGAGCGGAAGACCCTGGTGCGCGCCAGCTACTCGCGTTTCGCCGACCAGCTCGCCACCGGCGTCGCGGGGTGGCTCAACCCGCTCGGCGGCGCCGCCTATCGCTACTTCCTGACCTCCAACAACGGCGGCCCGACCCTGGAGCCCGGCGAGCTCGGCCCGGAGATCGCGCCGCCGAGCGGCAACGTCAACCCGTTCACCCTCCAGCCGCTGCAGTCGAACGCCGTGGCGGGCAACCTGAGCGCTCCGATCACCGACGAGCTGCTGCTGGGCGTCGAGCACTCCCTGCTGCCCGACTTCGTGGTGGGGCTGAACCTCAACTACCGGAAGTATCACGACTCCCTCGAAGCCGAGCGGCTCGTCTTCGATACCGATAATCCTTTCGATCCGGCCTACCTCAATTCCGTCGGCCGGCCGCACCAGCGCGGCGACTACGTCGAAGCCGATCCGGTCACCGTCATCGCGCCGGACGGCCACACCTACACCGTGCATTACTGGGAGCTGCGGCCGGGGGTCTCCACCCGCAACGGTTTCCTGCTGAAGAACGGCGACCGCGAGCAGGAATTCAGGGGCG
>QHVW01000125.1 GCA_003223675.1 Acidobacteriota bacterium | reverse complement strand
CGGTCGATCCGTCGGCGGACGCCTTCCGCTATCCGGACATCCACGTGGTCAACCTGCGGGTGGAGAAGGAATTCACCTTCAGCGGCGTCGGCCTGAACTTGGGGCTGGACGTTTTCAACGCCCTCAACGAGTCGTACGTGCTCCAGCGGCAGGGCGTGCTCGGCCGCGGCAATTCGGGGTACGTGCTGGAGGTGTTGAGCCCCCGCGTCTTCCGGCTGGGCGCCCGGGTCACGCTCCGGTAAGGTTTTCAAGTTGTCAGGTGCATCCTCCATGTTTCGCCGCCGGAGGCCCACTCCGGCGGCCCTTTTTCGAGATCCCTGGAGTGAGGGCGAGAGGAACGAATCTGATATGTATCCACTGAATTTTCGCTGCGCGAACGTCGAAGACGATTTCCGTGAAAGGCGTCTGGCCGAGCTGCTCGCCGCGGCGGCCGGTGTCCAGCGCCAGCTCGCCGTGCTCCTGGGCCCGCCGCAACGCGAGCGCTCCGCCTTCCAGAGGCTGGCCGTCCGCAACAACGGCCAGATCCTTTTCCTCGCCCCCGAGGAGATCGAATGGATCGAGGCGGCCGGCAACTACGTCCGCCTGAGCGCCAACGGCGAATCCCACCTCCTGCGCGAGACGATGTCCGGCGTGGAATCGAAGCTGCCGGAAGAGCGATTCCTGCGCATCCACCGCTCGGCCATCGTCAATCTCGAAGCCGTCCGCGAGCTCAAGCCCAGCCCCCACGGCGATTTCGTGGTGGTGCTCCGCAGCGGCAAGAAGCTGCCGCTCAGCCGCGGGTACAGGGACCGGCTGGAGGAGGCGTTGACAGGATAAACCCTCACCCCTGGCCCCTCTCCCGTCCCCTCCCGCCCTCCCGCACCGGGAGAGGGGAAAACCAGAATGGAAAAGAATTCGTAGGGGCGGCCCTGTGTGGCCGCCCTGGGTGGGGGAAATTCCCGGCCGGACCGGCCCCCGCCCAGGGCGGCCACACAGGGCCGCCCCTACAAAACGTACGGTATCTGATCTTTCTCCCTCTTCTCCCCGGAAGGGTGGGTGGAGGGACGGGAGAAGAGGGCCGGGGAGATGAGGGTTCAACCTTCCGAATTCCTCTATATTTCCGAATATCGACACGAACCGCCAAAATCCCGGGACGAATCGCCCTCCCCGAGGGCCGAGCCGCAAAAATCCGCCGCCGAGCCCTCCGCAATCCCTCCAGTGAATTGAATTATCCTCGCCTCTCCACACAGCGAAAAAATCAATTTCTCCAGCCCTTTCAATCACTTACATCCATCACCCCCATCCGGCATAGCGCTTGCTCTATAGAAAAGCGCGTGAGTTGATCGAACCGAAGGAGGTGAGGCCTGGCGGCTGACACGGAGAAGGTATATCTGATCGTACCCAATACACTCAAACATCTTCAACCAGGAGGTTTCATCGCATGAGCTTGGTTTCGCTTTCAAGACGCGCGCTCCTCGCCGCCGTCCTGCTCCTGGCTCTCGCCATACCGGCGGTGGCGCAGGTGCAGAGCGGCAACATCTACGGCACGGTATTGGATCAGGACAACAATTCCTCCATCCCAGGGGTCACCGTCACGCTGACGGGCGCCGCCACGCAGGTCCAGGTCACCGATGGGCAGGGGAAGTTCCATTTCCTGGGCCTCTCGCCCGGCAGCTACAACCTGCGGGTGGAGATCGAAGGCTTCACGCCGCTCGAGCAGCGGGGCATCTCCGTCAACATCGCGCGGAACACCAACGTGGAGATCCGGCTGAAGCCGGCCGTCATCCAGGGTGAAACGATCAACGTGATCGCCGATCGCTCGCCGCTGCTCGATCCCCTGCGGCAGGGGCCCGGCCAGGTCATCACGCTGACCGACCTCGAGAAGACCCCCACGGCCCGCGATCCCTGGGCCGTGATCTCTTCCACCCCCGGCGTGCTGTCCGACCGCATCAACGTCGGCGGCAACGAGAGCGGCCAGCAGGCGCTGTTCGTGGGCCCCGGCTCCCTCTGCGACCAGGCCACTTGGAACATGGACGGCATGGCGATCACCGACATGTCCGCCCTCGGCTCCTCGCCGACCTATTACGATTTCGACGCCTTCGAGGAGATGCAGGTGTCGACCGGCGGCACCGACGCCTCGATCGCCACCGGCGGCGTGGTGCTCAATATGGTGACCAAGCGGGGCACCAACGACTGGCGGGGTTCCGCCCGCTACTACGCCGACGATAAAAACACGCAGGGAAACCTGAGCATCAGCCACTCCGACCTCGGCCAGGCGGGACCCTGGAACGGCAACCACGCCCAGACCAGCTTCTCGCAGGGCAACCGCATCGACAACAACCAGGAGTACGGCGCCGAGATCGGCGGCCCGATCCTCAAGGATCACCTCTGGATCTGGGGCTCCTACTCCCGGCAGCAGATCGATCTCTTTACGATCAACAACTTCAGCGACAAGACCACGCTCAAGGATTGGAACGGCAAGCTCAACGCCCAGATCACGCCGGCCAACTCGGCCACCGTGTTCGCCTTCAACGGCGACAAGATCAAGACCGGCCGCAACGCCGGCCCGCTGCGCCCCCAGGAGACCACCTGGAACCAGTCCAACTTCGGCCCCGGACCGACCGGATATAAAGGGGAAGACACCCAGCTCGTCGGCAACAATTTCTACCTGACCGGCATGTACTCGGTCGTCAACGGCGGCTTCGAGCTCGTCCCCGAGGGGGGCGCCGCCCTGGCCTACCGCGACACCAGTCTGACCTGGCACAACAGCTTCCTGCTCAACCAGATCGAGCGGCCGCAGAAACAGGCGAAGCTCGACGCCTCCAACTTCTTCAACCTGGGCGGCGTCTCCAACGAGCTGAAGTACGGGGCCGGCCATCGCACCGCCCAGTCGTCGTCGCTCCTCACCTGGCCGGGCGGCGGCCTCGAGCTCGCGCTCTCACCCAGCACCAACCTGCTGATCCTGGCCCGCGAGGCGCGACCCAAGATCGAATCCGAGTATGACAGCGCGTACCTCCAGGATACGCTGTCCTTCGGCAACCTCACGGCCAACCTCGGCGTGCGTTACGACCGCCAGGGGGGCAAGAACCTCGCCTCCACGGCCAGCGCCAACCCGGTGTTCCCGGACCTCCTGCCCGACGCGCACTACGGGGGCCAGGACGCCGGCTTCACCTGGAAGACGCTCACGCCGCGCGTCGGCCTGACCTACGCTCTCGGCGAGCAGCGCAAGACGCTGCTGCGGGCGAGCTACTCGCGGTTCGCCGACCAACTCGGCACCGCCACCACCGGTATCCTCAACCCGCTCGCGGGCACGTCCTACCGGTACTTCCTCTCCAACAACCACGGCGATCCCACGCTGGGCCCGGGAGACCTCGGCCCGGAGATCGCTCCTCCGAGCGGCAACGTCAACCCGTTCACCCTGCAGCCGCTGCAGTCGAACGCGGTGGACCCCAACCTCAACGCTCCGCTCACCGACGAGATCCTCCTCGGCGCCGAGCACGCTCTGCTGCCCGACTTCGTGGTGGGGCTGAACCTCACCTACCGCAAAATCCACAACGTCCTGGACGCCGAGCGGCTCGTCTTCGACACCGACAATCCTTTCGATCCGGCCTACCTCAATTCCGTCGGCCGGCCGAACCAGCGCAGCGACTACGTCGAGGCCGATCCGATCACCGTCACCGCGCCGGACGGCCACACCTACACCGTCCACTACTGGGAGCTGCGGCCGGGGGTGAGCACCCGCAACGGCGTCCTGCTCCGGAACGGCGACCGCGAGCAGGAGTTCCGGGGCGCCTCGCTCACCTTCGACAAGCGGCTCTCCAACCGCTGGATGATGCGTGGCAACGTCTCCTGGCAGGACTGGAAGTGGCAGATCCCCGGCAGTGCGATCCAGGACCCCACCGACACCATCGCCGGCGGAGTCGTCGACGGCACCCAGGTCCTGCAGGGCTCCGGCATCGCCTCGGGCCCGAAGGGGAACGTGTTCATCAACAGCACGTGGTCCTACAGCCTGAACGGCCTCTACCAGCTCGCGCCCGACCGCCCCTGGGGCTTCAACGTCGCCGCGAACCTGACCGGCCGCCAGGGTTACCCCGTCCGCTACGCCGTGCGGGTCAACCGCGCGACGATCAGCGACAACGGCGGCAG
>QHVW01001040.1 GCA_003223675.1 Acidobacteriota bacterium | reverse complement strand
TGGCGGGGGTGAGCGACAGCGTCACCGCCGGCGGGAGGGGCACGTTGATCGCCGCGCCGCCGCCGCCGATGCGCTCCCAGGCGTGCGACTCGTTGCCGCCGCCGCAGTTGGCCGGGTCGATCCCCTTGGTGTTGAGGATCTGCTGGGTGTCCTCATAGGTCGTCGTGACGCCGGCCTGGGTGACGTGGATCTTCGGGATGAAGGCCGTCGGCCGGCAGGTGATCGGCGTGTCCGAGGTGTCGAAGTTCTCGCCGTTCGTCTGCGTGAGGATCGTGATGCCGTGCGGCTGCACCACGATGTGGTTGCCCCAGAGGTCGAAGTGGAAGGCGCCGATGTCGACTGAGACGTCCTCGAAGACGATCGGGCTGTCCGAGTTGTTGTCGAAGCGGATCGCGCCCGCGTCGAACGCCGTGGCGCCGCTGCCCAGGAAGGTGACGCCGGGCGACCCCTGCCACGGGAAGGGGAAGATGCTCCCCGCCGGCCGCAGGCCGTCCGCGTAGCCGACGTAGACGGAGAGCGCCGAGGTGTCCTCGGTGAACTTGGCGACGGCGAGGGTCAGCGAGAGCGGCTGGCCGCAGCAGTCGAAGTAATCGATCTCATAGGGATAGATCCCGGGAGCCGGGAAGTGGACGGTCACCGGATAGGTGCCGACTGCGCCGCCGCTCGGCTGGTTCCAGGCACCCACCGGCGGATAGCCCTGGAACGGCGACTGGTTGGAGGCCGGCGCGTTCTCGTAGGCGCCGCTGACGCGCGTGGCGCCGCCGCCGATGCCCAGCAGGAAGCCGTCGTTGGCGAGGACGTTGAACGTCACGTCCCCCGCCTTGGCCACCACGAACGACGAGGTGAACACGGCGTCGAACGACGACAGCGTGCCCACCCCCGCCTGCAGCCCGTTGCCCTGGGCCACGATGGTGCCCGCGAAGTTGCCCACCCCGTCGGTGGTGACGTCGGTGAACGGCCGCGTGGTGGGGCCCACGCCCGAGATGTTGTGATTGATCACCCCGTCCGGCGGGTTGAAGTCGATCGTGGGGAAGGTCTGGTGGAAGGCCGGCGTGTCCCCCGGCTTGGCGGCCACCGGCGTGGTCGAGACCGCCCGCACCTGGGTGGTGAACGAGCTGGAGACCGGGCCGTAGCCGTTGCCGTTGGCATCCTGCCAGGTCGCCGTGGCGACGTCGGTGAGCGGGCCTCCGGGCTGGCTCGCTGGGATCGCGAACGTGGCGGTCGCCACCGCGCTGGCCGCCGGCGCCAGAGAGGCCGGGACGCCCGTGACGGGACCGGCGCCGCCGGCGACGCTGTCGCCGACGGCGAGCGGGCCGGCCGTGGCGCCGCCGCTGTTGCTGAGCGCCAGCGGATACGAGGCCGTGGTGCCGGCGTCGGCCGTGGCCGGGCCGCTCTTGACGATCTTCACGATGGGCAGGTGCTCGATCGTCGGCGTCGAGGTGGCCGGCGGCGCGCTGACCGGACCATAGGTGCCGGTGCCGGCCGCGGTGGCCGTGCCCACCAGCCGGGAGCCCTCGATGGCGGCCAGGCGGGCGAGATAGCCGGCGTCGCTCTCCCCCGCCTGCCGGCCGCCGGTGAAGGGGAGCACCGACGGTACCGTGACGGTCACCGAAGCGCCCGGCGCCAGCGAGGCGAGGCCGGGATAGGCCGCCGGGCCCAGGGTGACGGGCACCACGCCGGGAGGCGCGACCGTCACCGTGACGTTGCTCACCGTGCCCGAGGGGGAGGCGCCGAAGAGCTGCTGGCAGAAGTCGACGTTGATGGTCGCGGGAGATCCCTGGCCCCCCTGGTCGCGGGGCACGGGCTCGGCGTGGAAGGTGTTGCGGATGCGCGACACCTGCGCCGGGTCGAGCAGGAAAGCCGTCTGTGCCGGCGTCAGCGCGATCGTCGCCGTGTAGTGCCAGGTGGCCTGCGCGCCGGGGGCGATCTGGGTGCCCAGGATGGGGTCGCCGGCCGCCGGATAGACCACCCCGCCGGCCGGGACCGGCGTCGCCGTCAGGCGGAGCCCGCTGCCGATCGGCGACGCCTGCACCGGCGTATAGCCGTCCACGGCGGCGGCGCCGGCCAGCGGGGCCCACTGCGACGTGTCCTGGCCGTCGTTGGGGCTCCCGGCGCCACAGTGCGAGATGGCGGTGGTCGCCACGGCGTCGAAATAGGAGGCGACGGTAGCGGTCGTGGCGTCCGTGTTCTGGACCGTGAGGTCCCCCGCCATGCTGAGCACCGAGCCGGTGTTGCTCACCACGGCCGTGTAGGTCAGCGTGTCCCGGGGGATCGCCACGCTCCGGTCCACCCCCAGGGTGAGGCCGAGCACGGGCGCGTCGCTCGCGCTGGACACCGTCTTGCCCAGATGCAGATTGGAATTGGCGGCCCCCACCGGGGAGCCGGTCAGGACGACCAGCGCCGCGACGATGAGCCCACAGCCGAGCGAAGACAGGACCAGTCTGGAACACCACATCCGTAGAGCTTTCATGAGGATCTCCTGAAATTCGCGGGATGCTACTATTCAAAAAGTAAATCTTCAAAACTTGGTTACAAATTTCGGGAAAACCGGGGAGACGGCAGAGGGGTCGGCGCGGTCTGCCGAATCTGGAAGACTTCGCTCTCTGGGCCCTCCCTCTCCACGAAGTGGTCCACGAAGTGGAGAGGGACCGAGGGTGAGGCTTCGGAGGGCAGGACGCCCAGAGGGCACGGGCGTCTGGGGGATCCCTAATCCTCCCCCACCAACAACCCCAGAAGATCCGACGTCGTGATCACCCCCACCGCCCGGTCCTCGCGGGTGACCAGCAGCCGGTGGATGTGCCCCTTGAGCATCAGCGAGGCGATCTCGGAGACCGTGGCGTCCTCGCGGACGGAGTAGATCTGGGGGTTCAT
>QHVW01000124.1 GCA_003223675.1 Acidobacteriota bacterium | reverse complement strand
AGGCGGCCACCTCATTGATCGCCGCGGGGGAGGAGCGCTGGGGGGAGCTGCTGGAAACCTTCTGGAAGGAGGGAGCGGAGGCCCTCGATCCCGCCGAGGGCCTCCTCGCCTGGGCCTTCCTGCAACCCTACGCCGAGCATCTGGCCGACCGCCTCCCCCCGCAGGAGCTCCACGCCACCCCCTCGCTCTGTCCCCTCTGCGGCGGCCTGCCGCTGGTGGGCGTCCTGAGACCGCAAGGGGACGGCGGCAAAAGGTCGCTGATCTGCTCGCTCTGCGCCCACGAGTGGGACTTCCGCCGCATCGTCTGCGCCGCCTGCGGCGAGGAGGCCGTCGAGAAGCTCCCCGTCTACACCGCCGAGGAGCTCCCCCACGTCCGCGTCGAAGCCTGCGACACCTGCCACTCCTACATCAAGACGATCGACCTCACCAAAAACGGCCGCGCCGTGCCGGTGGTGGATGAGCTGGCGGCGATTCCGTTGAGTTTATGGGCGGGGGAGCGGGGGTATGAGAAGGTGAGATCCAACCTGCTGGGGGTGTGAGGGGGGCCCGCCCTGGAGGGGCGGATATTCGACAGCCTGGGGTTTCAACCCCAGGCGGGACGGGGCACGGACCGCCGACACGGACCACCGATGGCCGCCCCGCCACCCCACCTGGGGTTGAAACTCCCAGGCTATTCAATATCCGCCCCTCCAGGGCGGGCCCCCAACCTCGCAAAGATGTGTGCAAGCCCATGGGTTGACACCCCAGGCTGGGCAACTTCCGCCCTGCGGGCGGGCCGGGGACGAGCCCCGCCCTTACGACAGCCGCCAGTGAGGAGATCCTCTCCTCTCCCGCGTTTGGAGGAGAGGCGGGCCCAGGAGGACCAAACGAGGGTTCCCTAAACTTCTGCCGGGGCTCACCCGTATACTCTTAGGGGCAGGCACCCACCCCTAGACAGGAATGTCCGGGTGCCGTATACGTCTTAAAGGAAATGGTGAGAGCGCGTACGTCTTCCTCCGTCTGTCTTCTCCTCCTGGCCTGCCTGGCCTGCCTGGCCTCGCTGGCCGGTTGCTCGGGGGAGGGGGCGCGCGCGCAGTCGAGCCGGGAGGCGGGGTTGACGGCCCATCGCGGCACCTTCCGCCAGCGGCTGATCCTCTCGGGCGAGCTGGCGGCCGAGCGCGGCGAGGCCATGAACGTGCCGCGCACCAACTCCTTCCAGCTCACCATCCGCTGGCTGGCCCCGGACGGCGTCCCCGTCAAGGCGGGCGATCCGGTGGTGGCCTTCGACAATTCGCAGTTCTCCTCCGACCTGGAGGAGAAGCGGCTCAGCGCCGCCCAGGCCGGCAGCGATCTCGCCACCGCCCGGGCCGGGGTCAAGACCAGCGCGTCCGAGCGGCGGTTTAACGTCGAGAAGGCCCGCTCCGCGCTGGAGAAGGCGAAGGTCGACGCCGCCATCCCGAAAGATCTTCTCTCCCTGCGCGACTACCAGGAGCGCCAGCTCGCCCTCAAGCGCGCCGAGACCGATCTCGCCAAGGCCGAGGAGGTGCTCCGCAGCGAGTCGAAGGTGAGCGACACCGACGTCCAGGTGAAGCGGATCTCGCTCGACAAGTCGCGGCGGGAGATCCATACCGCGGAGGAAGCGATCGACGCGCTCAGCATCAAGGCACCGCGCGACGGCATGGTGATCGTGGGCTCCCACCCCTTCGAGGGGCGCAAGCTCCAGGTGGGGGACTCCGTCTGGACCGGCATGGCGGTGGCGACCCTGCCGGAGCTCTCGTCGCTGATGGTGCAGGCCAATCTCTCCGACGTGGACGACGGCCGGATCAAGCCCGGCATGCAGGTCGTCTGCACGCTCGACGCCTATCCCGACACCACCTATCGCGGCCGGGTGGTCGACGTCTCGCCCGTGGCCCGGGAGTCGCGGCGCAGCCCCCTGCTGCACTATTTCCCCGTGCGGATCGCCCTGGAGAAGGTGGACACCCAGCGCATGCGCCCCGGCATGTCGGTGCGCGTGGAGGTGCTGGGAGAGGAGACGAAGGACGCCCTGCTGGTGCCGCGGGCGGCCCTCGACCTCTCCGCCGGCGGGCCTCGGGTGCTGCTGGCATCCGGCGGCGCGGCCCCGGTGCGGCTCGGGCCCTGCTCGGTGGATACCTGCGTGGTCGAGTCCGGGGTCTCGGCAGGAACCCGGCTGCGGTCCCGCGACGGGAGGGCCGGATGAGCCCGCGGCGGCGCCGGATCACCCGTTTCGCGGCCAGCGGCGTGCTGCTGATTGCCGCCGCCCTGGGTCTCTGGCTGGTGGCCGGCCGGGCCGCGGCCTCGGGGGCCGGCGACTGGGCCGAGGTGCGGCGGGACAACCTCGTGATCGGCGTGCCGGTGGCGGGCACGCTCTCCTCGATGCAGTCGGTGCGCATCGGACCGCCGCAGATCTCCGAGGTCTGGGATTACAAGATTTCCTTCATGGCGCCCGAGGGGGCGCCGGTGCGGGAGGGTCAGCCGGTGCTCGGCTTCGACACCTCGGAGCTGCAGCGCCAGCTCCTCGACAAGCGAGCCGAGCGCGATTCGGCGCAGAAGGAGCTGGAGAAGAAGCAGACCGATCTGGAGATCGCGCGCCGCGACCGGCAGCTCGAGCTCGCCGAGGCCGAGGCCCGCCTGCGCAAGGCCCAGCTCAAGGTGGACGTGCCGCCCGAGCTGGTCGCCTCCAAGGAGCTCGCCAAGTCGCGCGAGGATCTCGATCTGGCCCGCCGCGAGGTCGCCTATCTCAAGAATCGCCTCCGCCTGGACGCCGTCCAGAACGGCACCGAGACCGAGGCCGTGGCCCGCAAGCGCGACCGCGCCGCCGTCCGCGTCCAGGAGATGGAGGACGCCGTCCGCCGCATGACCGTGACCGCCCCGCGCTCCGGCACCGTGGTCTACGTCGCCACCGACGAGGGGGAGAAGAAGAAGGTGGGGGACTCCTGCTGGCGCGGCCAGTCGGTGATGGAGATCCCCGACCTGGGCCGCATGGAGGCCGAGGGGGACATCGACGAGGCCGACGCCGGCCGCGTGACCATGGGGCAGCGCGTGACCTTCCGCCTGGATGCCCATCCGGACGACGTCTTCACCGGCCGCGTGCGGTCGGTCGGCGGCTCCGTGCAGAGCCGCTCGGAGCGCAACCCCCTGAAGGTGGTGCGGCTGGAGATCGACCTCGACCGCACCGATCCGCAGCGAATGCGCCCCGGCATGCGCTTCCTGGGCACGATCGAGACGGAGAGCGTCCCCAAGGCGCTGGTGGCGCCCCTGGAGGCGGTGTTCAACCGGGCGGACGGCCCGGTGGTCTACCGCAAGACCGGCTGGCGGAGCGAGGAGGTCCATCCCGTCTTCGGGCGGCGCAACGACCGTCTGGTGGAGATCAAGAGCGGCCTCAAGGCCGGCGACATGGTCTCCCGCCGCGATCTCGCGCAGGAGGGGCGCTGATGAAGGAAGCCAAGGGCAGGGCCTTCCGGCTGGGCCTCGCGGTGGCGGCGGCGGTGGCGCTGCTGATCGCCCTGGGAGCCTTCCTGCCGCTGTCGCGTCCCGGCGAGGACGTGCCCACTCTGCGCATCGAGCCGTCGGACCTGCTGCGCAGCGTGCCGGCGCAGGGGGAGCTGCGCGCCGTGCGGGCCACGCCGGTCTCGGTGCCCATGGGAGTGGCCGGCCCCTCCCGCATCGGCTGGCTGGCGCAGGACGGCTCCCTGGTCAAGAAGGGGGACGTGGTCATCCGTTTCGATCCCAGCGCCCTGCAGAAGCGGCTGATCGACGCCGGGGACGACCTGCGCTCCGCCCGGCTGCAGATGGAGAAGGAGCAGCTCTCCGGCCTCTCCGAGGTCCGCAAGCTGGAGAAGGACGCCGCCATGGCCCGCGTCGAGCTGGACCAGGCGAGCCATTTCCAGAAGAAGGACGCCGAGATCTTCTCGCGCAGCGAGATCATCGAGTCGGACATCGACCAGCAGCTCGCGACCGAGCGGGAGAAGCACGCCGAGGCGGCCCAGCACACCCACCAGAAGCTCACCGGCACCGAGGTCGCCCTCCTCCAGATCAAGGTGCGGCAGGCCGAGTCCAAGATCCAGCAGGCCAAAGCCGGTCTCCAGGCGCTCTCCGTC
>QHVW01000123.1 GCA_003223675.1 Acidobacteriota bacterium | reverse complement strand
TGAGAATCTCCCCCGTCGCCGCATTCACCCTCGGCCTGTGGGCCGCGTCAGGAGCGTTCGCCGTGGAAGGAAAGTGGACCCCCGAGCAGGTGTTGGAGCACGATCCGAAGTGGCTTCGGGAGCTGGGGCTCGCGATCCCGCCGGAGAAGCTGTGGACGAAGGACGGCGCCGGTCTGCTGGAGGCGGCGGTGCGGATCGACGGGTGCTCGGCCGGGTTCATCTCCCCCCAGGGGCTGATGATCACCAACCATCACTGCGCGTTCTCGATCCTCCAGCAGCATTCGACCCCGGAGCGGGACCTGATCACCCACGGCTTTCTCGCCCGCACGCCGGCCGAGGAGCTGCCCGGCGCGGGCGTCCGCGCCACCCTTCCCCACCGCATGACCGACGTCACGCGCGAGGTCGAAGCCGCGGTGCCCGCCGACGCCGACGACCTGGCGCGCTTCCGGGCCATCGAGCGCAAGCAGAAGGAGATGGTGGCGGCGTTCGACGGCGGGCTGCGCTACGTGCTGGTCGACAGCCTGGAGTTTCCGGACGTGCGGCTGGTCTACGCGCCGCCGCGGGCCGTGGGCGACTACGGCGGCGAGGTCGACAATTGGAGCTGGCCCCGCCACGTGGGGGATTTCGCCCTGCTGCGCGTCTACGCGGGCCCGGACGGCCAGCCGGCGCCCAAGGGGGAGGCCAACGTGCCCTACCGGCCGCGGCATTTCTTCCCCGTGGCGGCGCGCGGCATCGAGCCGGGCGGCTTCGTGATGGTCGCCGGCTATCCCGGCCAGACGTTCCGCTCCTATACGGAGGCCGAGATGCGGGAGCGGGCCGAGCTCTTCTATCCGCGGCGGGCCGAGCTCTATCGCGTCTGGATCGACATGATGGAGGCCGCCTCGAAGCAGGACGACACGGCGCGCATCGCGCTCGCCGACCGCATCAAGGGGCTCGCCAACAACGAGAAGAATTCGCGCGGGCAGGTGGACGGCATCCGCCGCGGGCGCATCCTGGAGAGGAAGACGGCGGCGGAGAAGGAGATCCTCGCCTGGGCGGCGCAGCGGCCGGAGCAGCAGGAGGCCGTGGCGGCGCACGACGAGCTGGCGCGCCGGATCGCCGAGCGGCGGGCCACCTGGGAGCGCGACTTCCTGCTGACGCAGATGAAGTCCGGCCCCAAGCCGCTCGAGCTGGCGCTCACGCTGGCGCGCTGGGCCGGGGAGAAGGCGAAGCCGGACCTGGAGCGGGAGCCGGAGTATCAGGAGCGCAACCGCGAGCGGCTCGGCGAGCGGCTGGAGCGCGATCAGAAGCGGCTCCATCCGCCGACGGAGGCCGCCCTGCTCACCGACGTGCTCGCCCGCTTCGCCGCCCTGCCGGAGGGGAGCCGCGTGCCGGCCGTGGAGGGCGTGCTCGGCAGCGACCGCGGCCGCGCGGCGATCCGGACGCGGGCGGACGATCTGCTCGCGCACACCAAGGTCACCGATCCGGCGGAGCGCAAGCGGATGTTCGAGGAGAGCGAGGAGCAGCTCCGCGCCCGGCACGATCCGCTGCTCGACCTCGCCTTCGCGCTCGACCGCGAGCTGCGCGATCTCAAGGAGCGGGACGACCGCTTCCAGGGGGCCGTCTCGCGCCTGCGCCCCCGCTGGCAGCGGGCGGTGATCGCTCACGCCGGCAAGCCGGTGGCCCCGGACGCCAACGGCACGCTGCGCGTCACCTTCGCCCACGTGCAGGGGTACGCCCCGCGCGACGGCGTCCGGATGACGCCGCAGACGACCGTGGGCGGCGTGGTCGAGAAGAATACGGGCGAGGAGCCGTTCGCGGCGCCGCCCGAGCTGCTGGCCGCGGCGCCCCAGGCCCGCGCGAGCCGCTGGGCGGACCCGCAGCTCAGGGACGTGCCGGTCGATTTCCTGGCCGACGCGGACACCACGGGGGGCAACTCCGGGAGCCCGGTGGTCAACGGCCGGGGCGAGCTGGTGGGGGTGAATTTCGACCGCGTCTGGGAGAACGTGGCCAACGACTTCGGCTACAACCCGGACGTGGCCCGCAACATCAGCGTGGACGTGCGCTACATGCTCTGGTTGATGGAGGCCCTCCAGGGCGAGGCGGCGGAGCCGCTGCTGGAGGAGATGGGGATGGGCGCCCGCCTCACCCCGCCGAAACCGGCATCCGCAGCGGCGCCACGGTGACCGGAGCATTCCCGGCGGGGCCGGCGGCCAGGGCCACCCGCTTGAAGCCGCGGGTCTCGGCCTCCTTGCGGACGGCGGCGAGGGTGGCGCCGGCCGCCGGATCGCCGGCCCCGCGTTGGACCTCGCCCAGGGCGAGCCGCGCTTCGAGGGCGGCGGCGGTGAGCCCGAGCGCCGCGGCTTCGTCCGCCGCGCGGCGGAGCTGCCGGAGCGCCTCGGCGGTGTGCCCGGTGGCCGCCTGGATCCTCCCGAGGCGGACGCCGACGACGATGCGGAGCTCCCGGTCCTCGCTGGTGTCGAGCCGGCCGCGCGCCTGCTCCGCCGCCGCGAGCGCCTCCTTGGCGAGCCCCTGGCGCAACTGGGCCTCGGCGAGCAGGGAGAGGGCCTGGGCCTCGCCGCCCGGGATGCCGTGCTCCCGGTACCAGGCGGCGGCCTGCCGGGCGAGCAGGGAGGCTTCGGAAGCCTGATCGCCGGCGAGGGCGAGCACCGCCAGGTCGAGGCGGATCTCCATCGCCCGCAGCTCGTCTCCCAACGAGGAGCAGGCTTGCAGGGCCTCCGTGAGCTCGGCGCGCGCCTTGCCCGGATCGCCGGCGGCGAAGTCGGCGCGGCCGAGGCTCTGGAGGGCCAGGGCGTTGACCGGCCGGGCTCCCGTCTGGCGCGCGATCTGGAGCTCCTCCCGGGCGTTCCCCCGGGACGCCGCGAGGTCGCCCATCTGATAGGCCAGCCGCGCGCGCAGGCCGAGGATGCGGCCGGCGCCGAGGCGGTCTCCGGCCTGCCGCTTGGAGGCGAGGGCCTGCGTCGAGCGCTGCCAGGCGGTGTGCAGGTCGCCCAGCCGCGCCGCGACGCTGGCGGAGCCGGCGAGCGCCGCCGCCGCCGCGCTGGTGTCGCCCAGGCGGTGGAGCAGGAAGAAGGCGTCCTCATGGCGGCGCCGGGCTTCGCCGAGCTCCCCCTGGGCTTCGAGGACGATCCCCAGGTTGTCGAGCGCGACCGCTTCGTGGCCGCGGTTGCCCAGCGACTGGCTGAGCACGAGAGCGCGCTCGAAGCGCTGGCGGGCGCCGGCGAGGTCCCCCTGGGCGAAGAGCACCTCGCCCGCGGCGTTGAGCGCCGAGATCTGCCAGAACCGGTCGCCGATCCGCACGTACCAGCCGTTGGCCTGGTCGAGCAGCCGGGTGGCCTCGCTCAGCTCCCCCCGGAGGTGGTGGATCTCGCCCAGGGCATAGAGCTGGTTGCCGATGGCGAGACCGCTGCCGAGCCGTTGCGCGACCGCGAGCGCCTGCGTATTGGCCCTCTCGGAGGCCGCGAGATCCCCCAGGATCCTGTAGGTCTCCCCGAGGTTGGACAGGGCTCTGCCGATCCCCCACTGGAAGTCGGCCTTCTTCGCCAGCTCCCCGGCCTCCTGGAACAGCGGGAGCGCCTCCTGGGGCCTGCCGAGCTTGAGCAGCGCCCCTCCCTGGGAAAGGAGCGCCTGCACGACGACCAGACTCTGGCCGGATTGGCGCGCTTTCGCCGCTCCGGCTTGCGCGGCGCGGACCGCGGTGGCGTAGTCGGCGATCCGGATCCCGTTCTTCGCCTCGGCGAGGTCGATCCGGGGGTCCTGGCCGGCCGGCGGCGGCAGCTTGCGCAGCTCGGCGATCGTCAACGCCGCCTCGGCGCCCCGCCCGCCCATCGTCAGGCTGTCGACCAGTTGCAGACCGTGGTCGACGTCGTCCGGAAAGAAGGTCCAGAGCGAGCGGTAGGCCTCGCTCGCCTTGCTCCAATCCTTGCTCGCCCGGTAGCGCTGCCCCTCGATCACCAGCCGGTCCTCGCGCGACAGCGAGCCGGAGAGGTCGAGCGCCTGGCGGGCCTCCTCGCTCGCCCGCACGTCGTAGCCGAGGGCCGTCCAGACCTGCGACAGGGCGGAGTGGATCACCGCCGACCTGGCATCGATCTCCACCGCCTGCTGGAGCGAGCGGAGCGCTCCCGGAGGATCGGAGGCGCGCAGGGCCCTGAGCCCCTCGGCATAGAGACGGGACGAATCCGCGCTCGACGGCCGCAGGGCCCGCGCCTCCCGGACCTGCTGCTCCGAGAGCGCCGTGACGCCGAGCGACTGCCGCAGCGACTCCCCCGTGTGCGACATCAGGTCGAACAGCGAGCCCTGCGCGCCGACCTGGGCCAGGGAGGTCACCGTGTCGCCGTCCGGCACCTCCAGCACCCGCAGGTCGATGCGGATCTTCCCCTGGAACGGCAGGTAGGAGCCGACGACGACCAGATCGGCGCCGAGAGCGTCGTGCAGCTTCTTCAGGTCGGCTGGCCCGAGGCTGCCGGGGTCGCGCAGCCCGAGCGACCGCATGGCCTGGGCCACCGTATCCCCCCGGATCACCCGCATCTTGCCGCCCGCCGCCAGCTCGGTGGTGAGCATCTCGGCGATCGCGCTCTCCAGCCAGCGGGTGTCCGGGCTCGGCGAGAGGCTCTTGAAATCGAGCACCGCGATCGCCTGGCGGACGTTGGCGGCCTTCCCCGCCGCCGTCTTCGGGGCCGCGGGGCCGAGATGCTTGAGGATGTGGGCTCCGGTGACGATCACCAGCGCCGCCGCCAGGCCCCAAGCGGTCCAGACGAGGGGGCGCCGCCAGCGCGGGACCGGCGGCTTCGCCGGCGCCGATGCCGGCGCGGAGGCCTCCACCACCTGCACGAGCACCGGGAACGGCTCCGGCGTGACCGGAAGGGATGTGGGCACGGGACCGGCCGGCGCCGGGGCCTCCGGAGCAGGCGGCTCCATCAGGATCGGGATCTCGGACGTGGAGGAGGGGAGGCGGTCGATCCGCCGCAGCTCGCCCGCGAACATGTACCCCTGCCCGGGGACGGTGACGATGTAGCGGTTCTCGTTCGCCCGCTCGCCCAGACACTTGCGGAGGGAGAAGATGTTCTGCGTCAGGTTGGCCTCGGTGACGAAGACCCCGGGCCAGATCCTCTCGAGCAGCTCCGACTTCTCCACCACCTCGCCCGGCCGCTCCAGCAGCGCGAGGAGGATCGAGAAGGCCT
This sequence comes from Acidobacteriota bacterium, assembly GCA_003223675.1. GTDB lineage: Bacteria > Acidobacteriota > Thermoanaerobaculia > Multivoradales > UBA5704 > DATARR01. Next base: position 2,795 of record QHVW01000123.1, on the reverse strand, counting down.
TGGGCGTGATCGGCACCGGCTCGCCGTCCCGCAGCAGGACACGGCGCATGGGATCGACGCGGAACGCGTCGATCTCGTACAGCACCCTATCCTTCTCTTCCGGGCGGGCGATCATCGAATCTTTCAGCTCGCTAAGTATTCGGATTCTAGCGCAATTGGGGACGCAGCAGGTACTGCGGCAGCTTCGTCGCGATCAAGGTGAGCATCAAAAATACAGGTGCGAGCCAGCCCACGAGGAGAGCCCGCAGCCGCGGCCCGCCCACCCTCGCGGTCCTCGCGACCTGGGATGGGGAATCCGGCATCAGCGTCCGTCTAGAGAGGCAATTGGGTGAGGGGACGCGATCCGGAGCAATTTCACGGCCCCTCACCCTGCGCCTTTCCTAACTCCTCTGCAGCACCTCCACAAACCGGTCTTCGAGCTGCGGGAAGCGCTCCCGGTAGTCCGCGCGGCTCCGCTCGATCACCTCGCGGGCCTCGGCGGCGCCGTAGACGCGGGGGATCCGGACGGGATCGCGCTTCGCTTCCGGCGGGCGCTTGTAGGTGAGGAAATAGTGCTTGAGCCGGTCGATCAGGGGCTCCGGCAGATCGCCGATCTCCTGGCAGTGGCCGTAGGCGGCGTCCCCCTTGAGCACGGCGACGATCTTGTCGTCCGCCTGATTACGATCGATCAGGCGCAGCCCGCCCACCGGCACGGCCTGCAACAGGACGGCGCCGTGGGAGAGCTGGCGCTCGGACAGCACACAGATGTCCATGGGATCGCCGTCCCCCTCGAGCGGCGAGGAATCGCCGGGCTCGGTCCCGAAGGCCGCCACCCGCTCGCCGCAGAACGTGCGCGGGATGAGGCCGTAGAGGGTCGGGCAGACGTTCGAGAGCTGCTGCGGGCGGTCCACCTTGAGATGGCCGCTCGCCTTGTCGACCTCGTACTTGACCGTGTCCGTGGGCACGATCTCGATGTAGGCCGTCACCACGCGGGGGGCCTCGGGACCGATCGCAACGCCGTGCCAGGGGTGGGCCTGGAAGAGGAGGCCCAACAGCTCGAGAGCTCGGTCGCGGCCCGGGTCTTCGCTCATGAGGGGAAATCCTATACGCCTTCCGGCGAGCGCGCTCAATCCTCCCCCGCCGATTCCCGCGCTGGTTCCTGCGCTGGTTCCTGAAAAACGCGCCAGTCGTCGAGCCGCAAGGCCGTGAGCTCGCGCCCCCAGGAGGCTCCGGAATCGAGCGCCGCGATGCCCTTGCCGATCTTGAGCCCCAGCGCGGCCCAATGGCCGAAGATCACCGTGGCGCCCGCGCTCTTGCGCCCAGGCACGTCGAACCAGGGGCGGCACCCCTTGGGGGCGAGGGCGGGCGGGCCGCTGAACTCGGCGCACATGCGGCCGTCCGCCGTCAGGGTGCGCAGGCGGGCGAAGCCGGCGAGCGCCACCTGGGCCCGCTCCAGGCCGGAGAGGCTCTCCTTCCATCGCACCGGCGCCTTCTGCTCGGCGGCGGCCAGCAGCTTCGCCGCCTTGTCACCCCGCAGCCTCGCCTCCACCTCGCGCGCCAGGCTCTCGGCCTGGGCGGCCGTCCACTCCGGGAACAGGCCGGCGTGCACGAGCAGGAGCTCCCCCTCGCGATGCACCAGCGGCCGGCCCTGGAGCCACGCCAGGAGACCGTCGCGGTCCGGGGCCTCCAGCACCGCCTCCAGGTTGTCGCGCCGCTTGGCCTCGGCGACTCCGGCGGCGCGGGCGAGGAGATGGAGATCGTGATTGCCCAGCACCACCACGATCCGGTCCCCCTGCTCCGCCGCCCAGCGCAGCACGGCGAGCGATCCCGGACCCCGGTTGATCAGGTCCCCCACGAACCAGAGGCGGTCCTGCCCGGGGTCGTACGCCACCTTCCGCAACAGGCGCTGGAGCGTCTCGAAACAGCCGTGGACGTCGCCGATCGCGTAGGTGGCCATGGGAGGGTAAAGATACACACTTCGTGCCCTCCTACACCCCACCCAGCCACGGATACCCCTGATCTTCCCAATACCCACCCGGCCGCTCGCTGGTGAAGGTCATCCGGGTGAGATATTTGGTCATCTTGTATCCCAGCTTCACCGAGGAGTAGACCCGCAACGGCGCGCCGTGGGCGGCGTCCAGGGGGCGGTCGTTGAAGGCGTAGGCGAGGATCGTCTGCGGATGGAGGGCGCTCTCCAGGTCCCAGCCGTTGTAGTAGTTGGCGTCGAAGGTGTCGAAACGGACGTAGCGCGCCTCGTCCGTGGGCTCCACCAGGTGGATCACCGAGGCGAGCGGCGCGCCCGTCCAGGTGGCGATGGCCGACCACCCTTCCACGCAGTGATGCTTGATGGTGTAGCGCACGCGCGGCAGGGCCTGGAGCATCTCCAGGGTCAGCCGCATGGGCTTGCGCACCTTCCCCCCCACCTCCAGCGCCCACGCCGCCGGGTCCTTCGCCAGATGGCGATGGGAGAGGAAGACCTTCTCCCCCACCCAATCGTTCAGGCGGGCGGCGCCGCGCAGCGCCGGCAACAGCGGCCCCCCCTGCCAGCCGCAGGCGCCGGCGAGCGAGGCGGCGCCGGCGGTCAATCCCAGACGGAGCAGATCGCGACGGCTGAAAGGACGGTCAGTCATGGCTCGGGAACCTCCCCCGGTACCAGCCGGTGATCATGGCCCGCAGCGACGCGGGGTCCACCAGGAAGACCAGGGCGACGTGGACGATGATGAACGCGACGAAGATCCAGACGGCCCAGAAGTGCCAGTAGCGGGCCAACTCGTAGCCGCCGAACAGCGACGTCAGCCAGCGCAGCTCGGTCGGCT
>QHVW01001039.1 GCA_003223675.1 Acidobacteriota bacterium | reverse complement strand
ATAGCCGGCGTCAGCCGCCAGGCGCCTCGAAAGTCAGGCAACGGAAAAGCATCGGGGCTCCCGTCGCAGGGAGCCCCTGGCCGGTCAGCAGTCGATCCCCACGACCGTGCAGGCGCGGAAGATGTCGCAGCTCGGACCGGTGCAGTTCGGCTCGGTGTAGCCGCCGCCGATGCGCAGCTCGTCCTCCTGGAGGCTGCGCAGCGTCTCTTTGCTGAGGGTGATCTTCTTGACGGTGGTCTTCTTCATGACCTCTCCTTTCGGGTCCGTTTGGGGGAAGCTGGGACGCAAGATCTTGCCACCGGCAGCGGCCCGCCGCAACAAGCGAGCGCCGTGCTCCACCAGCTTGCCACCCGATTCCCAGATCCGCCGGGGGAGCTTTTACGAATTTTTTACGAATCAGGTGTGGATTTAACCTCCACAGTGCTTGACTGGGACCAGCAGACGGCGTAACCTTCATCCGCTTAATCATCTGTAAGGGGCGTCCGCCCCCTCCTGCGAGAAGAACCCCGAGAGGACGCCGTTCGGTCGCGTACAACCGCCGGCTGTGCCGGTTTTACCTGAAAGGGGGAAGTGCGCAATGAACAAGCGGCTGCTGTATCTGCTCTCTGCCCTGCTGGTCCTCGCCTTCAGCGTGAGCCTCTCCGGAGCGGCACCCGTCAAGCCGTCACCCCAACCGGGTCAACGGTCGCGGCCTGTCAAGCTGTTCACGGGAAATTTCATCAATCCGGCGGGTACAGCTCACCGGATCGAAATCGTGGACGGCGGCAACATCAACATCAAGAATACTCAGGAGGGTCTCTATTATCGCGTCTCGGCGAAGAAAGCCCCGGACGGCAGCGTGGACCTCACCGTCCAGCAGTACCTCGACGCCGAGTACACCTCGGTGGTCAACGAGGAGAGGATGAACGTTTCCCTCGACGGCCGCGCCAAGCGCGCCTCGACGGCGCCTTTCCAGATCTCCCTGGACGGTGAGCGGCGCGCGCGTGCCGAGTTTCGCTCCGGTCCCGCGCCCTCGCTCAACAAAGCGGTCGGCGGCGCCTGCTGCATCGACTGCGGCGACGGCTGGGAGGTCTGCTGCGGCGTGGCGATCTTCGATCCCGGCTGGGTGGCCTGCTGCTCGATCGACACCTGGTGCGCGTGGTGCGACGTCTGCGCGTGGTGGTTGTAGCACTCGGTCCTAGACCTTACCCGACGAGCTTCGACCGGAGGGGCGCGGCCATCGCGCCCCTCTTTCCTACCGGCAGATTGACCCTACTTTGTCAGCTTCGGCGTCCTCGCCGCGAAACCTCCGGGGGCTCCAGCTCTCCTCTACCGCGGCCAGGAGACGCTGTTCCTCCCCGCCGGGCCGGCCCTGAAGGGGACCTCCCAGTGGGGGCTCCCTTGGGGCCCCTTGCCGCACTCTATCCAGGTAGGAGCCCCTTACCCCAATCCTCCAGCAGGCTGGAGACTACCAAGGAGAGGAAAGGTCATGAAAAAGCAAGTCGCCAAGAGACTGACCCTGAGCCGGGAGACCCTTCACCGTCTGACGAGCTCCTCCCTCGCGTTCGTCGCCGGCGGCACGGATGGAGAGATCGGGGCCATCGCCGTCGACAAGAACCTCAGTATCAACCCCTGTACGAACATCATCTCCGACTGCCTGGGCTGCACCACCCCGCTCGCGAGCTGCCCGCCCACGATGTTCAGCAACTGCAACTGCGCCTGACCGCCGCCAGGGCCGAGAGCCCGGCGAGCGCGCCCCACCATGCTCGGCGGCCTCGCATAGAACCCCTTGAGTGGACCGGGCGAACGCTCGGCGCCGGACGTCACCGGCCGGCTTTAGAGATCAGAGTATACGGGCTGCTCCTCCTGGTAGCATCGACCTCCAGGCGCGACCGCCATTCCAAGCCCAGGAGGAGCCCTCATGTCTTCGGACCCGTCCGCGCAGGCCGCCGGCTCGCCGCAGAGCCCCGAGCATCACCTCCGCTTCCACGCCCCCCACCTGCACCTGACCACGGTCTTCGGCAGCGACTGGTTCGGCCAGAAGGCGGAGAGCTTCGCCCGCTTCTTCGGCACCCCCGTCTTCCTGGTCCTCCAGAGCGTGCTCGTCGGCGTCTGGATCGCGTTCAACGTCTGGGGGCTGGCTCATTTCGATCCCTACCCGTTCATCCTGCTCAACCTGGCGTTCAGCACCCAGGCCGCCTACGCGGCGCCGCTGATCCTCCTCGCCCAGACGCGGCAGGCGGACCGCGACAAGGCGCTCGCCGAAGCGGACGCCCAGCACCGCGAGGCGCTGGCCGCCGCCAGCGTCGAGCGGCAGACCCTGGCGACGCGCCAGCAGGAGCAGATCTTCGCGCTTCTGGAGCAGAACACCGAGCTGACCCGGGTCACCCGGGAGCTGACCGCGCGCATCGAGGAGCTGACGCGCGAGATCCACACCCGCACCTGTGCCTGACGGAGTCAGGCCCCCGGCGTCTCGAGGAAGTGCATGTCGGGCGGGCCGAGGACTCCCGCCTCCTGCATGATCTTGCGCAGCTCGTCGGAGCCGGCGAGCGCGCGGGCGCGGCCGAGGTCCTCGGCCTCGAAGAGCACCACCACCTCCTGGGGATCGTCGGCGCCGCGCAGGACGTGGCGCACCGTCAGGCCCGCCGCCCGCTGGTTCGGCACGTCGGAATCGAAGT
>QHVW01000122.1 GCA_003223675.1 Acidobacteriota bacterium | reverse complement strand
GGGCCGAGCACCTTGCCCAGGCGTCCCACGACGCGCATCATGTCCGGCGTGGCCACGACCGAATCGAAGTCGAGCCACCCCCCCTCGATCCGCTTCGCCAGCTCCTCGCCGCCCACGTGATCGGCGCCGGCCTCCTCGGCCTCGCGGATCTTCTCGCCGCTGGCGAACACCAGCACCCGGGAGACCGTGCCCAGGCCGTGCGGCAGCACCACCGTGCCGCGCACCATCTGGTCGGCGTGCTTGGGATCCACCCCCAGGCGCATCGCGACCTCCAGCGACTCGTCGAACTTGGCGTACTTCACCTGCGTCGCGAGCTCGATCGCGTCCTTCAGGGGGTAGGGCCGGGTCTCGACCTTCTCGACCGCCTGCCGGTACTTCTTTCCATGCTTCGGCACGACTGTTCTCCTTGTCTTGACCGCAGGGCTTCAGCCCTGGATCTCGATGCCCATCGAGCGGGCGGTCCCCTCGATCGTCTTGATCGCGGCCTCCAGGCTGGCCGCGTTGAGGTCCGGCAGCTTCGTCTTGGCGATCTCCTCGACCTGCGCCCGCGTCACCTTGCCGACCTTCTTCTTGTTCGGCTCGCCCGACCCCTTGTCGATCCCCGCCGCCTTGATCAGCAGGATCGGCGCCGGGGGCGTCTTGGTGATGAACGTATAGCTCCGGTCCGCGTAGACGGTGATGACCACGGGGATGATCAGGCCAGACTGCGACGCCGTCCGGGCGTTGAAGTTCTTCACGAAGTCCATGATGTTGACGCCCGCCTGGCCCAGCGCGGGGCCCACCGGGGGCGCCGGCGTCGCCGCGCCGGCCGGAATCTGCAGCTTGATCTGTCCAACGACTTTCTTGGCCATTGCCTCAACCCCGTTTCAGGGCGGCCACACCGGGCCGCCCCTACAGTTTCTGGACTTGCGAGAAATCCAGCTCGACCGGCGTCTGCCGGCCGAAGATCGTCACCATCACCTTGAGCGTGTTGCGGTCGAGGTTCACCTCGTCCACCACGCCCGTGAAATTGTTGAACGGGCCGTCGGTGATCCGCACCGGCTCCGCCTTCTCGAACATGTACTTGGGCTTCGGCTTCTCCTTCGCCGTGACCACCTGCTCGAGGATGTTGTTCACCTCATCCTCCGAGAGCGGGGTCGGCTTCTTGCCGGTGCCCACGAAGCCCGTCACCTTGGGCGTGTTCTTCACCACGTGCCAGGCGGCGTCCGACATCTCCATCTCGACCAGGATGTAGCCGGGGAAGAACTTGCGCTGCGTCTCCTTCTTCTTCCCCCCCTTGTACTCGACCACCGTCTCGGTCGGGATGCGGATCTCGCCGAAGGCGTCCCCCATGCCGAGCGCGTCGGCGCGCTGGCGCAGGGTCTCCTTCACCCGCTCCTCGAACCCGGAGTAGGTGTGGACGATGTACCACTTCCGGTCGGGGCTCTTCTCGTCGGTCATCCAAACACCTTCACGATGCCCTGGTACGCCCACTGGATGAGACGGTCCGCCGAGAACAGGTAGATCCCGAAGATGACGCTGGTGACCATCACCACGACCGTCGTCCCCACCACCTCGTCGCGGGTCGGGAAGCTCACCTTCCGCATCTCGGTGCGGACCTCCGACAGGAACTCCTTGGCCTTCGTCCACCAATCCATCGCTTTGGGCCTCGATCTCAAGCTCTACAGTGAAAAGACTGGCAGGGCAGGAGGGATTCGAACCCCCAACATTCGGTTTTGGAGACCGACGCTCTACCATTAGAGCTACTGCCCTGTGCTGCTACCCCTGATGTCAAAACGCGTCCGGGGAAGAGCCGCCAGGCCCCTCCCCTCCACGTCCAACAAAGCCTTATTCCCTACGCCACGATCTCGGTGACCGTGCCGGCGCCGACGGTGCGGCCCCCCTCGCGGATGGCGAAGCGCACGCCCTTCTCCATCGCGATCGGCGCGATCAGCTCGATCTCCAGGTTCACGTTGTCCCCCGGCATCACCATCTCGGTGCCCTCCGGAAGCTTCGCCACACCCGTCACGTCCGTCGTGCGGAAGTAGAACTGCGGACGATACCCGTTGAAGAACGGCGTGTGACGCCCGCCCTCCTCCTTCGTCAACACGTACACCTCGCCCTTGAACTTCGTGTGCGGCTTGATCGATCCCGGCTTCGCCAGCACCTGGCCCCGCTCCACGTCGTCCTTCTTGGTGCCGCGCAGCAGCACCCCGATGTTGTCGCCGGCCTGCCCCTGGTCGAGCAGCTTCTTGAACATCTCGACGCCGGTGACGATCGTCTTCGCCGTGTCGCGGATGCCCACGATCTCGACCTCGTCACCCACCTTGACGATGCCGCGATCCACCCGCCCGGTCACCACCGTGCCGCGGCCCGAGATCGAAAAGATGTCCTCGATCGGCATCAGGAACGGCTTGTCGATCGCCCGCTCCGGCAGCGGAATGTAGCTGTCCACCGCGTCGATCAGCTCGATGATCTTCTGGCCCCACTCGCTGTTGGGATCGCCGCTCTCCAAACCCTTCAGGGCCGAGCCACGGATGATCGGAATGTCGTCGCCGGGGAACTCGTACGAGCTCAGCAGCTCGCGCAGCTCCAGCTCCACCAGGTCGAGCAGCTCGGGGTCGTCGACCATGTCGCACTTGTTCATGAACACCACCATCGACGGCACGCCCACCTGGCGGGCCAGCAGGATGTGCTCGCGCGTCTGCGGCATCGGACCGTCGGCCGCCGACACCACCAGGATCGCGCCGTCCATCTGCGCCGCCCCGGTGATCATGTTCTTCACGTAGTCGGCGTGGCCCGGGCAGTCGACGTGCGCGTAGTGGCGCTTCTCGCTCTGGTACTCCACGTGGGCGGTCGCGATGGTGATGCCGCGCTCGCGCTCCTCGGGAGCCTTGTCGATCTGGTCGAACGCCACGAAGTTGGCCAGGCCCTTCGACGCCAGCACCCGCGTGATCGCCGCCGTCAGGGTCGTCTTGCCGTGATCGACGTGACCGATGGTGCCGACGTTGACGTGCGGCTTCGAACGGTTGAATTTTTCCTTGCCCATGGTCTCTCCTAGTCTCCTGGGTCCTAGCCGGCAGCCTTGGCCACGACCTCTTCACTGACGTTCTTGGGAGCCTGCTCGTAGGAGGCGAACTGCATCGTGTACTGGGCGCGCCCCTGCGACAGCGAACGCAGGTCGGTGGCGTAGCCGAACATCTCGGAGAGCGGCACCCGGCAGGCGATCACCTGCGCGTTGCCACGCCCCTCCATGCTCTGGATGCGCCCGCGCCGCGAGGTGATGTCGCCGATGATATCGCCCATGTACTCCTCGGGGGTGACCACCTCGACCGACATCACCGGCTCCATGAGGACCGGCCGCGCCCGCTTGCAGGCGTCCTGGAAGGCCATCGAGCCGGCGATCTTGAACGCGATCTCGGAGGAGTCGACGTCGTGATAGCTCCCCTCGTAGAGGTCGACCTCGACGCCCGTGCACGGGAAGCCGGCCAGCGGCCCGGTCTCCAGCGCCTCCTTGATCCCCTGCTCGATCGGCTTGATGAACTCCCTGGGGATCATGCCGCCCACGACCTTGTTGTTGAAGATGAAGTCGGCCTCGGGGGTCGGACGCATGTGGATCTTGGCGTGGCCGTACTGGCCCCGGCCGCCGGTCTGGCGCACGTAGCGCCCCTCGCCGTCGGCTTCCTGCGTGATCGTCTCCTTGTAGGCCACCTGCGGCTTGCCGACGTTGGCGCCGACGTTGAACTCGCGCACCAGGCGGTCGGTGATGATCTCCAGGTGGAGCTCGCCCATGCCGGAGATGATCGTCTGGCCGGTGTCCTTGTCCGTATGGACGCGGAAGGTCGGGTCCTCCTGCATCAGCTTGCCGAGCGCCGTGCCCAGCTTCTCCTGGTCGGACTTCGTCTTCGGCTCGATCGACACCGCGATCACCGGCTCGGGGAAGCTCATCGCCTCCAGCACCACGGGGTGCTTGGGATCGCAGATCGTGTCGCCGGTGGTGACGTTCTTGAGGCCCACCGCCGCGGCGATGTCGCCCGCCCACACCTCGCTGATCTCCTCGCGCTTGTTGGCGTGCATCTTGAGCAGGCGGCCGATGCGCTCGTTGCTGTTCTTCTTCGAGCCCAGCACCGAGGAGCCCGACTCCACGTGGCCCGAGTAGACCCGGAAGAACACGAGCTGGCCCACGTAGGGGTCGGTCATGATCTTGAACACCAAGCCCGAGAACGGCTCGGCGTCGTCCGAGTGGCGGAGCACCTTCTGGTCGGAGTTGGGATCAATCCCCTCGATCGGCGGGATGTCGAGCGGCGACGGCAGGTAGTCCACCACGGCGTCGAGCAGCGGCTGGACCCCCTTGTTCTTGAAGGCGCTGCCGCAGATCACCGGCTGCACCTGGTTGCTGATCGTGGCCCGGCGCAGCGCGGCCTTGAGCTCGTCGTTGGTGACCTCCTCGCCGGAGAGGTACTTCTCCAGGAGCTGGTCGTCCGTCTCCGAGATGGTCTCCACCATCGCCTCGCGCATCTTGTGCGCCTGGTCCGCGTATTCCTCCGGGATGTCGACCAGCTCGTAGTCGGCCCCCAGGGTCTCGTCCTTGTAGAAGATCCCCTTCATCTGCAGGAGGTCGATGATCCCCTTGAAGCGGTCCTCCTTGCCCCAGGGGAGCTGGATGACGACGGGATTGGCGGCGAGGCGGGTGCGCATCATCGAGACCGTGCGCTCGAAGTCGGCGCCCACGCGGTCCATCTTGTTGACGAACGCGATGCGGGGCACGCGGTAGCGGTCGGCCTGGCGCCACACCGTCTCGGACTGCGGCTCGACGCCGGCCACCGAGTCGAACACGGCCACGGCGCCGTCGAGCACGCGCAGCGAGCGCTCCACCTCGGCCGTGAAGTCCACGTGGCCGGGGGTGTCGATGATGTTGATCCGGTGCTTGGTCCAGAAGCAGGTGGTGGCGGCGGAGGTGATCGTGATGCCGCGCTCCTGCTCCTGCACCATCCAGTCCATGGTGGCGGTCCCCTCGTGCACCTC
>QHVW01000121.1 GCA_003223675.1 Acidobacteriota bacterium | reverse complement strand
CTGCGCTCGCCCGCGGCGCTGGCCGATCTGCTGGAGGCCGCCGGCCAGCTCGCCCTGGAACGGGCGGGGGCGATTTTGGACGAGCGGGTGGGGTAGGCACCGGCCGGCGGCCGGCGTTCCCTCAGAGGGTGTCTCGAAAGGGTGCCCCCACTGTAGAGACGCCCCGTGGGGCGTCTCCGGGGCGGAGAGGACGATCCCAAGTGCCACGGCGCGCCCGCGGGGCGTCTGAGAGAGCACGGGCGAGGCCGCCGCCTCAGAGACGCCCCACGAGGCGTCTCTACAGTGGGGGCACCCTTTCGAGACACCCTCTCAGCCCGCAGGGCGGCAGGAATTAGCCCGGCGGCGTAAGCCCCGGGTCACGGACGCACCCCCAAACACCGAAGCCCCGCCAGGGGCGGCAGGAGAGACCGGTCCGAAGTCTCCTGTCGCCCCTGGCGGGGCTTCAAATTTGGTGTTGCCTGCCTTCCCGGGCCTCACGGCCCGGGCTACTACTACCAATGCTGTCCATTTAAGGGTTCTTGACGTCTTGGGCGCGATCTACCTGCCGGCCCAACGGGCCGGGAGATTCTAGTAAACAGGCCGATTCTCCATGCGGCCTGAAAGGCCGCGAGAGAGCCTGGGCTGGATGGAGTCAAACGGCGAGCAGACCTCTCGCGGCCTTTCAGGCCGCCTTGGTTTGTTGTGCCTTTCTCTCCCAGGGCATCGGCCTCCGGCCTCAGCCCTGGGCTATGTTCTCCCGGCCCGTTGGGCCGGTTTTGTTAGAGGCACTTAGCGAGCTCGGCAAGTCGCAATCCCTCCATACAGATCAGGGCAATTCCGAGGCTCTTCGGTGTCGTCACCCCCGGCTCGGGAGGCATCAAGTCTCAATCCCTCAATACAGATCAGGGCAATTCCGAGGAATTCAGAGTGCTGTACAAAGCGGTGCCCGTGGCCTTTCAGTCTCAATCCCTCAATACATATCAGGGCAATTCCGAGTGGCAACATCGATGACGGCTCGGAACTCTTTGGCGCGAAGAAAAGTCTCAATCCCTCAATACAGATCAGGGGCAATTCCGAGGGTGGCTCTCATGGCCACACTTGGCATGTTAGCCGCGTCCACCGTCTCAATCCCTCAATACAGATCAGGGCAATTCCGAGGTAGTGCGTCACTGCTTTAACGTAACAAGAACCACGAAATATGAAGCCGTCTCAATCCCTCAATACAGATCAGGGCAATTCCGAGCGCCCAGGCGAACCTTCTCATGATCCGGCGCGAGATCAGAAAGTCTCAATCCCTCAATACAGATCAGGGCAATTCCGAGTTTTCGGCGGAGTGGTAGATCAAAACGTACCCTATACGTCTCAATCCCTCAATACAGATCAGGGCAATTCCGAGCTCACCCTTCGGAAAGGCGCTCTATGCAAAGTGTTGGTTTGAGTCTCAATCCCTCAATACAGATCAGGGCAATTCCGAGGGTACACGCCCTGGAACGGGCCGGGGCGATTCTGGACGAGCGGGTGGGGTGAGCGTCCGCAGGGGCGCAGGCGGAATCCGCGAATCTGCCTGCGCCCCTTCGGGGCTTTTGGGATTCTGGGAGCTGCGTACCTGGGGCTGAAGCCCCAGGCTTTACGCCTACGCCTCTTCGAGGCTGAACATCCGCCCCTGTAACCTTCCCCCCTCCTTTTTCGTATTCCTGCCAGAATGGGGGCCGCGCCGGCTCTCACAGGAGGCACCATGCTGACGATCCGCGATCTCGTGAAGGTCTATCCAGGCCCTGTCACCGCTCTCCAGGGGATCAACCTCGACGTTCCGCCCGGGATGTTCGGCCTGCTCGGCCCCAACGGCGCGGGCAAGTCGACGCTGATGAAGATCCTGGCAGGGCTCCTGGAGGCGACCTCGGGGCAGGTGTTCCTCGACGGCGAGGACGTGCTCTCGCGGCCCGAGCGGATCCGCCAGCACCTCGGCTATCTCCCCCAGGAGTTCGGCTTCTACCCCCACCTCACCGGCGAGAAGATGCTCACCTATCTCCTGAAGCTCAAGGGGGTCGAGGCGCCCGGAGGGCTCAAGAAGCTGGTCGCGGAGCTGCTGCTCCGGGTCAACCTCCAGGACGCCGCCAAGCGACGGGTCAAGGGCTATTCGGGGGGCATGCGCCAGCGGCTCGGCATCGCCCAGGCGATCGCGGGCGATCCGCGGCTGATCATCGTCGACGAGCCCACGGCCGGCCTCGATCCGGAGGAGCGGCTGCGCTTCTACCGCATCCTGGCCGAGCTGGCGGCGGACCGCATCGTGCTGCTCTCAACCCACATCGTGGAGGACGTGGCCGTGCTCTGCCCCCGCTTCGCGGTGATCCGCAAGGGGCGGCTGGTGGCGCAGACCTCTCCTAGCGAGGCCTGCCAGGCGATCGAGGGGAAGGTCTTCGAGGGTCGCCTGGGGCGGGAGGAGAGGGCCGAGATCCAGGGGCGCGGCCAGGTCATCCAGTCGATCCTGGTCGAGGGGAAGAACCGCGTGCGGGTCTACCTGCCGGACGGCGTGCCGCTGGCGGGCTTCGAGCCCGTGCAGGCCAATCTGGAGGACGCCTACCTGCTGCTGATGCAGGACGCCGCGCAGGTGCCGCGGCCCCAAGCGGAGGCGCCGGCGCTCGCCGCCGGTGGCGCCGCTTGAGCCTCTCCCGCACCGGCGTCATCTTCGCCGAGGAGCTCGGCCGCACCGTCAAGCGCCCCCTCTTCTGGTTCCTGGTGCTCTTCCTGCTCCTGATGAGCTGGGGGATGTCCACCGGGAGTGTGCAGATCGGCACCGGGGACTCCTCGGTGGGCGGCACCAAGGCCTGGGTCACCTCCGAGTTCAGCTTCGCCCCCCTCCTGGCGGTGCTGATGGTGATGCTCTACAGCTTCTTCGGCTCGATCGCCTCGGGGATGGCGATCGTCGCGGACGACGAGACGAAGATCAGCGACATGCTGCTCTCGACACCGCTCAAGCCCGCCGAGTACGTGTGGGGGAAGTTCCTGGCGATCCTCACCGGCTTCCTGGCCGTGGTCGGCATCCACCTGCTGCTCGTCCTCTTCTTCAACCACCTGCTGCCCAATTCGAAGGCGGTGGAGATCCGCGGCCCCCTCAACCTGGTCAACTACCTGCGGCCGGTCCTGGTCTTCGGGCTGCCGGCGCTCGTCTTCTATCTGGGGGTCGCGTTCTTCCTCGGCGAGCGGTGGCGGCGGCCGATCACCGTCTTCCTCTTCCCCACCGCGGTGCTCCTCTTCTGCGGCTTCTTCCTCTGGGACTGGGCGCCGACCTGGCTCGACCCGCGGATCAACCGGGCGTTGATGCTGATCGACCCCGCCGGCTTCCGCTGGCTGAACGAGACCTGGCTCAAGCTCGACCGCGGGGCCGATTTCTATAACAAGACGCGCATCGGGCTCGACGCGCCGTTCGTGATCTCCCGCCTGGTCCTCCTCGCGCTCGGGCTCCTGGGCGTCGGGCTCGCCCAGCGGCATCTGGCCGCCCACCTCCAGGGGGAGGCGGCGGGCGGCGGCCGGCTGATCCCGTGGCGCCGGCAGACCGCCGTCGAGGCCGAGGCGGTCGTCCCGTCCCGTTCGATGACGGAGCTACGGACCCGCTCGGGGGAGGTCGGCTTCCTGGCCGCCACCCGCACGGTGGCCGGCACGGAGCTGCGCAACCTGCTCGCCTCGCCCGGCGTCTACCTGTTCGGCGTCCTGATCCTCGTCCAGACCCTGGGCAGCACCCTGCTCGCCCTGGGGGCGTTCCAGACCGAGCTCCTGGTGACGCCGGGGCTGGCGGCGGTGCGGGCGATGAACACGCTCTCGGTGTTCCTCGGCCTGCTGCTGATGTTCTATACGGCCGAATCGCTGGAGCGCGAGAGCTCGACCAGCCTCGCCGCGATCTCCTTCTCGACTCCGGCGCGCACGGGCGCCCTGCTCTTCGGCAAGGCGCTCGCCAACAGCGCCGTCGGCGTGCTGATGACGGTGGCGACCTACGTGGGCTGCGCCGTCGCCATCCTGATCCAGGGGAAGGTGGCGCCCAACCCCGGGCCGTTCCTGCTCGTCTGGGGGCTCCTGCTGGTCCCCACCCTGCTCGTCTGGACCTGCTTCATCCTCGCCGTGCAGGCGATCTTCGGCCAGCGCTACGTCACCTACGGCGCCGGTCTCGGGGTGATGGTCCTCACCTTTTATCTCCAGTTCACCGGCCGGATGAGCTGGGTGGGGAACTGGTGGCTGTGGAACGCCCTGCGCTGGAGCGACCTGGGGCTCTTCCCGCTCGACGGCCGGGCCATCCTGCTCAACCGGGTGATGGTCCTGGGGCTGGCCGGCCTGTTCACGGCCATCGCCGTGCAGGCCTTCGCCCGCCGGCAGCCGGACGCCATCGGCACCATCCACCGCCTGCAGCCCGGCGCGATCTGGCGGCGGACGCTGCGCCTCTCCCCCTTCGCCCTGGTGCCGCTGGTGGCCGGCACCGCCCTCTGGATCGCCGTCGACGACGGCTTTCAGGGGGAGAAGGTGCAGAAGAAGGAGAAGGATTATTGGAAGCAGAACCTGGCCACCTGGCGGGAGGCCCCCCAGCCGGAGATGGCGGACGTCGCGCTCGACCTCAAGATCGAGCCGGACCGCCGCTGGCTCTCCGACCACGGCAGCTACGAGCTGATCAACAGCCACGAGACGCCGCTCGAGCGGTTCGCGCTGACCGGCGGCACGCATTGGAAGAAGGTGAGCTGGACGCTCGACGGCAAGCCGTACAAGCCGGAGAACCGCTCGGGCCTCTACGTCTTCACCCCGCCGGCACCGATGGCGCCGGGGGGACGCGTGCGCGTCGGCTTCCAATTCGAGGGGGTGTTCCCCGAGGGGATCAGCAAGAACGGCGGCGGCAAGATGGAATTCATCCTCCCCTCCGGCGTGGTGATGACCAGCTTCAGCCCGGCCTTCGCGCCGGTGGTGGGGTACATGGAGGAGATCGGGGTCAAGGACAAGGAGAACCGGTACGAGCCCCGCGTCTACCCCGACGACTTTTATAAAGGCAGGACCGACGCCGCCATCGGCTCCGGCCATCCGTTCACCACCCGCATTGCCGTCACCGGTCCCAGGGACTTCGCCTTCAACTCGGTCGGCACCCGCGTCAGCGACACGGTCCAGGGGGGGAAGCGGACGGTGGTCTGGCAGAGCGACTACCCGGTACGCTTCTTCAACGTCGTCGGCGGGCGCTGGGCCGTGCGCCCCGGGCACGGCACGTCGATCTACTACTACCCCGGCCACGGCTACAACATCGCGGAGATGTCCGGCGCCCTGGACGCCGCCCGCCGCTGGTACTCCGAGTGGTTCAAGCCGTTCCCCTGGAAGGAGCTCAAGCTCTCCGAGTTCCCCAACCTCGCGACTTACGCGCAAGGGTTCCCCACCGACATCACCTTCTCGGAGGGGATCGGCTTCCTCACCAAGGGCGACGTCAAGACCGACGCCGTCTTCATGGTGACCGCCCACGAGAGCGCCCACCAGTGGTGGGGGAACCTGCTCACCCCCGGCAAGGGGCCGGGCGGCGATCTCCTCTCGGAGGGGATGTCCCACTTCTCGACCGCCCTGCTGATGGACCAGGTCAAGGGCCCGCAGGCGCGCATGGAGTTCCTCAAGCGGATCGAGGAAAACTACGGCGACTCCCGCCGGGCCGACGCCGAGCGCCCGCTGGTCAAGGTCGACGGCTCCCACGACGGCGACACGACGGTGACCTACGACAAGGGAGGGTGGGTCTTCTGGATGATGTACGAGCAGCTCGGGCGGGAGCGGGACCTCGCGGGGCTGCGCAAATTCATCGCCGACTGGGGGAACGGCCCGGACTACCCCGTGCTCCAGGACTTCACCGCCGCCATGCGCCCGTTCGCGGCCGACCGGTCAGCCTACGACGATTTCGTGCGGCAGTGGTTCCACCAGGTCGTGGTGCCGGAGTACCGGCTGAGCGACGTCCGGATGACGGCCGGCCCGGGGGGAGGGTCCTGGACCGTGAAGGTGCGGGTGAAGAACGCCGGCACCGGCCGCATGCCGGTCGAGGTGGCGGCGGTCCGCGGCGACCGCTTCACCAAGGCGGGCAAGCCGGCGCCCGGCTACCGCGACGCCCGCCGCACGGTGACCCTGGGCAAGGGGGAGGAGGCGACGGTGGAGATCCCCTGCGCCTTCCAGCCCGACCGGGTGCTCGTGGACCCGGACGTCAAGGTGCTACAGCTCCGCCGCAAGGCGGCGGTGGTGAAGCTGTAGCGGGGCTCCTTCCCCCTTTTCGCGATTTTTCTCGCCTTTTCCCCAGTGGGCCGTTTAGAATGGCGCGGTTTGTCGTCTACTCTGGACAGAGGACCTCACCCGTGATATCGTTCCCCTTGGTCGATATCGGAGGTCCTCATGATTCGAACCTTGATCAGCCTGGACGACGAGGACAAGACATGGCTCGACCGGAAAGCGAAAGAGGAGGGGATCACCATGGCTCAAGTAGTGCGCAGCGCGGTGAAGAGGTACCGGGAACAGTGCGAAGCTTCGGAGGCGGAGCCGTCGCTGGAGCAGCTCCTGCGGCGAACGGCGGGAAGCTGGCGGGAGGGGGACGGTCTCGCCTACCAGCGGGCGGTCCGCGGCGAGTGGGAGG
>QHVW01000120.1 GCA_003223675.1 Acidobacteriota bacterium | reverse complement strand
GCGGGCCCTATGCGATCTCCTGCCCAAGCTTCATGGGAGATGGGCCCTGTTTGACGCAAATTGCAAGGATGTCTAAGATGATGTCCGGGGGACATCGTGAAGCCCGACGCTATCTCAACCCGGATCTCCCTGCTGCTGCTGCTCCTCGCGAGCCTCGCGCTCGCCGGCTGCCGCGACGTGAAGTCCTTCCTCTGGCGGCAGACCCACCATCACGACGGCTACGTCCGTCACGAGAAGTCGGTGCGGCGCATGGGAGCCGCGTTCCGCCGCCCGGTGCCGCCGCCGCTGCCCGCGAAGCCGGGACATCGGAAGGGACGGTAGCCGGCCGGGCCGCCCGGGCCTCGCGCTTCCACCCGGGCACAACTCTCGCAGATCGGAAGGCCCGCCATGCGCGTCCTCTTCGACCATCAGATCCTGGATGCCCAGGCGCACGGCGGTGTATCCCGTTATTTCCATCAGCTCATCTCCAACTTGGAAGGCAGGGATCTGGCCACGGTCCAGCTACCGCCCGCGTATACCGACAACACATGCTTCCGTCCCCTGCTCGCGGAGCTCGGCCTGCAAAGAGACGGCGTCCGCTCCCGGCTCATGCAGGGCCTGCGCAAGACGGGGCTGCCGCGCAAAGAGATCGAGCGCGTCTGGCGGCGGACGAAGCGCAGGCACAACCGGCAGGCCAGCATCGAGAAGCTGAAGCAACAGGACTTCGATCTTTTTCATCCGACCTATTACGATCCCTACTTTCTCGACCATCTGGAGGGAAAACCCTTCGTCCTGACGATCTACGACATGATCCATGAGATGTTCCCGGGCTACTTCAAGCCGGACGACAAGACGAGCGAGCACAAGGCGCTCCTGGCCATGGAAGCAGCCGGAATCATCGCGATCTCTTCGTGCACCAAGGCGGACATCCTCAGATATATAGACGTCGATCCGGAAAAGATCGAGGTGATCCATCTGGCGAGCCCCTTGACCGGTGAGAGCGAGGAGATCGCCGTTCCCGGCCGCTACATCCTGCACGTCGGGGAACGGTGCCGGTACAAGAACTTCCGGGCGCTCCTCGCGGCCTTCGCGGGTCTCGCCGCCACGTTCCCGGACCTCCATCTCGTCTGCGCCAGCCCGAAACGCTTCGACCGCTCCGAGCTCGACCTGATCCAAAGGCTAGGGCTGGCGGACCGCTGCGTGAGCCTGTCCGTCAACGACGCGCAGTTGACCTTCCTGTACAGGCACGCCGCCCTCCTGATCTTTCCATCCCTCTATGAAGGATTCGGCCTGCCGGTCCTCGAGGCCTTCGCATGCGACTGCCCCGTCGTCCTCAGCGATACGAGCTGCCTGCCGGAGATCGCCGGCGACGCGGCCCTCTACTTCGACCCGGCGGACGTGGCCTCGATCGAAGGGACCCTGAGCTTCCTGCTCTCTAACAGCACCCTGCGCCAAGCGCTGATCCACCGCGGGCGGGAGCGGCTCCAGAGGTTCTCCTGGGCCACCACCGCCGAGCGGACGGCGGCTGTCTACAAAAAATGCCTGACGGACGGCTCACGGTACGGAAAACCGGACGCGGTGGCGGCCGGCGGCAGGGCAGCCGGTCCTTAGCCTTTCCCCAGGGCGCGCACCGCCTCGACGCTCTCGCAGGCGAGCGCCCGGCGCGCCAGTCCCTGAGCGTCCGCCATGGAGACGTTGCGAATGCGCGCCTTGATCGCCGCGATGCTCGGGATGCTCACCGACAGCTCGGTGACGCCGAGACCGATCAGGATCAGCGCGCCCAACGGCTCCCCCGCCACCCCGCCGCACACGCCGACCCGGGTGCCCTTCCCCGCCGCCGCGCGCACGGTCTGATCGATCATCCGCAAGACCGCCGGGTGCAGCCCGTCCACCTGCCGCGCCAGCAGCGGATGGCCGCGGTCCATCGCCAGCACGTACTGGGCGAGATCGTTGGTGCCGATCGAAAAGAAATCGACCAGCCCCGCCAATTCGGACGCCATCGCCACCGCCGACGGCACCTCGATCATGATCCCGGTCTCCAGCCTGCCGGCGCCCATCTCCCGCCGGACCTCCTCGGTGATCGCCAGCGCCTCGCGCAGCTCCGCGACGTCAGAGACCATCGGATACAGGATCTTGATCGATCCATGGGCGGCAGCGCGGAAGATCGCGCGGAGCTGCGTGCGGAACAGCTCGGGACGGGCGAGACAGAGCCGGATGCCGCGCACGCCCAGGAAAGGGTTTTCCTCGGCGGGCATGGGAAGATACGGCAACGCTTTGTCGCCGCCGGCGTCGAGCGTGCGCACGATCAACGGCAGGCCGCCCAGGGCCTCCGCCGCCTCCCGGTAGGCCGCGTATTGCTCCTCCTCCGATGGCGCCGTATCCCGTTCCAGAAAGAGGAATTCGCTGCGCAGGAGACCGACGCCCTCGCCCCCCGCCGCCACGGCCTGCGACGCCTCCTTCGCCAGCCCGGCGTTGGCGTCCACCTCGATGCGGACGCCGTCGGTGGTGACCGCCGGCTCGTGGCGGTCGCGGTGCTCCTCGTCGCACGGATGGACGAGCGCGCTCCGCGCGGCGCGCGCCGCGGCCAGGTCTTCCTCACTGGGGTCGATATAAAGGATTCCATTGTCGCCGTCCAGCACGGCCGGCACGCCGTCGCGCTGGTGCAACACCGCCGGCCCGGCGCCGACCACTGCCGGAATCTCCAGCGAGCGCGCGATGATCGCCGCGTGCGAGGTCGGGCCGCCTCCCGCGGTGCAGAAGCCCAGGACGCGCGCCGGATCGAGCCCCGCGGCATCCGAAGGGGTCAGGTCCTCGGCCAGCAGGATCACCGGCTCCCGCGGCAGCTCGGCCTTCTCTTCGATCACACCGCCGAGCCGGCGCAGCACGCGCGTGCCGGCGTCACGCAGGTCGGTGGCGCGGCTGGCGAGCAGCGGATCGTCCAGCTTGGAAAGGGATTCCGCCTCCTCCTCGATCGTCTCCCGCCAGGCCCAGCCGGCGCTCTCGTCCCGCGCGATCCGGCGGTCGGCTCGCGCCAGCAGCTCGGGATCAGAAAGGAATTCGGCGTGGGCGAGGAAGATGGCGGCGCCGGCCGGCCCCGATCTCTCCCGCACCTCCTGATAGAGCTCCTGGAGCTCCGCGCGCGCCATGGAGAGCGCCTCGCCCAGCCGCTGGCGCTCCCGCTCCGGGTCCTTGGCGCAGCGCGCCACCACGATCTTGCGCTGGCGCAGCAGGCGCACCGGCCCGATCGCCAGGCCCGGCGCCGCGGCCAAACCCCGTACCGTGGCACCGGCCGCGAGCGGAGCCCAGCCGTGGGCGGGCTCGCCGGAGAAGACCTCCTCCGGCTCGCTCTCCTCGATCAGCCGCTGGAGCGCCGCGAGCGCCGCGCTGGCCTCAGGTCCGCGCGCCGAGATCCGCACCCGCCCCTGCGCCTTGACGCCGAGCCGCAGCAGCCCGGCCAGGCTCTTGCCGTTGGCCCGGTGCGTGCCGTGGCGCACCATCACCTCGGCGCGGCTCCCCGGGCTCGGAGAGCGGGGCGTCCACCCGCGGCGCGCTGAGGGCCGCGACCACCTCCTGAGGGTCCGGAGTGATCGCCAGCCGCGCCACCATCTCGTCGTCATACAGCAGGCCGGTGAGATTGCCGAGGATGCCGAGATGCTCGTCGGCGCGCGCCGCGATGCCGATGATCAGGCGCGCCGTGTCTCCCGGCTGCCAGGCGACGCCGTCCGGCACCTGGAGCACGGCGATGCCCGTGCGCCGGATCAGCTCGCGGTCCTGCGGCATGCCATGGGGGATGGCGACGCCCTTGCCCAGATAGGTGTTGGCGACCTTCTCCCGCGCCAGCATGCTCTCGGCATATCCCCCCGATACGATGCACCCCGACCGCGCCAGCAGAGCCGCCACCTGCCGGATGGCATCCTCCTTCGACTCGGCGACCGCCCCGACGCGGACGTTCGCGGCTTCGATCTCCAGCATCCCCACCTCGCCAGAAAGACCTCACCGCTCCGGGGGCGGAGGCGGCGGGGAGGAGAGTTTATCCCGGGTGGAGGGGCGGGGCTGGGTATCAGGAACGCTGACGATTTCGTGCCACATCTCCCGAGATGTGGCACGCGACGGCATCTTGTGGCATACTACAGCCATGAGAGAGCCCACCACTTCCACCCGAGTTGCCGTCGGACCCCAGGGCCGCCTCGTGGTCCCTGCCGAGATCCGCCGCGAGCTCGGCCTCACTCCCGGAGACACCCTCATCGCTACCGTCGAGGACGGCCGCCTCGTGCTCCAGAAGCGGGAGACCGTGCTCCGGCGGCTGCGCCAGCGCTTCGCGCACATCCCCGCCGGGGTCAGTCTCGCGGACGAGCTCATCGCCGAGCGGCGGGCCGAATCGAGGCGGGAAGACTAGGCGGATGGCCGAGGAACGGAGCTGTGTGCTGGACGCCTCCGCTCTGCTCGCCATGCTGCAAGAGGAGCCCGGAGGCGACGTCGTGCAAGAGCTTCTGGAGACCGCGGCGATCTCGAGCGTGAACTGGTCCGAGGTCATGCAGAAGTCTCTCGAGCGGCAGATGGACGTCGAAGGGCTCCGGTATGATCTCGAGGCCTTGGGGCTCGCGATCCTGCCCTTCACGGCGGTCCTCGCCGAGACGACGGCCCAACTGCGGTCCGCCACCCGCCAGGCGGGTCTCTCCCTCGGAGATCGAGCCTGCCTGGCCCTGGCCGCCGTTCTGGGCCTGCCCGCGATTACGACTGACCGGATCTGGCCGGACCTCGGGCTGCCTGTCGAGATTCGCGTGGTGCGGTGATAGCCCCAGGGTCTGGAGCGGACCCGCCAAGGTTTTGAACAGACCTGGCAAGGTTTTGAACAGACCTGCCGAGGTCTGGAGGAAACCTCGGGAGGTTTGGAGCAGACCTGGCCGGGTCTGGAGCAGACCCGCCGAGGTTTGGACAGACCTGGCAAGGTCTTCAACAGACCCGCCGAGGTCTGGAGGAAACCTCGGGAGGTTTGGAACAGACCTGGCCAGGTCTGGAGCAGACCCGCCGAGGTTTGAACAGATCTGGCAAGGTCTTGAACAGACCTGCCGAGGTCTGGAGGAAACCTCGGGAGGTTTGGAACAGACCTGGCCAGGTCTGGAGCACTTTCACCCCTCCCGCCGCCAGATCTCCCCATACTCCGTCACCAACCCCGCCGCATCCACCTCCACGCTCGCCACGAACCGGCCGCCGGCGCTTTCGTAACGGTACAGGTTGGGCTCCTACCCGTGTGTAGGACTGCTCCAGCGGCTCGAGTAAAGAGATGATCGAGGAGGGGTAGAGAGTCACAAGCAGCGAGAGCGATCAGCGCAGAGGTATCCGCGACGATCAGCATCAGGCTCTGTTCCGCAAGGCCGCCAGCTCCGCGCGAAGGTCCTCGGCGGGATAGTCCACTAACGGGATGCCATGTTTTTGGCACTCCGCGGCAAAGGTGAACCGGTCAACTTCGGCCAGCTCCGCCGCAGCTCCCGCGGAAAGCTCCTCGGATTGAAACATGAGTAAGGCCGCATAGAGCTTGATGCGTCTGGCAAGCTCAGCAGGATCTTGATCGACCAGATACTGATCGGGCACTTCGAGCGTTATCTCCAAATGGACCTCCAAGCTCCTGCGCTTCAAAAAGCGAGGCAGGAGCACTACTCCAGCCCCTGTAGTATACCTCTCCTTCGCGAGCCCTCCCCCTCACCCCGCCCGCCGCCAGATCTCCCCATACTCCGTCACCAACCCCACCGCATCCACCTCCACGCTCGCCACGAACCGGCCGCCGGCGCTCTCGTAGCGGTACAGGTTGGCTCCCACCCGCGTGTAGGACTGCTCCAACGGCTCGAGCTCGAAGCTCGGGAAACGGAGCCAGGCCGCGCGGACGTGTACGGAATGGCCTACCTCCAGGTCGAACCGGCGGATCGGCAGCGTGTTGGTCGAGGGGCTGAAATTGAGATCGACGTCGACGCAGCCTTCCACCGCGGGGATGAGGTCGCCGTTGAGCCGCCAGAGACCGGCGCCGTCCCGGATCACCTCGATTTCAATATCCCGCTCCCCGAGCCAGCCCGAGACCAGCGCCGAGAGGGTCCGCCATTGCTCGTCGCAGGCGATCGCGTAGTCCAGACGGCAGGCTTGGCCTTCGTGGGCGAAGACGGCGGCCCCCGCGAGCTGCCAGCCCGTTCCGAGCGCGGTCAGGCGGCAGGCCTCGTGCCCGGGCTGATCGAGCCGGCGCCAGAGAATGGTTTGCGCGTTCCCGTCCATCCCACGGACCCTCAAGCCAGCGGCAGCGCCGCGCTCGCCCGCGTGGCGGCATCGTGCAGATCGAGAATCGGCTGGATCTCCTCGCCCACCCAGCCCGGCCCCACGGCCTCCACGAACCGGCAGGTCGCCATGGACTGGCAGGCCTGATCGTAGGACGTCAGCCAATCCGAGAAGTCCGCCTGCTCGTCCGGGGCCTCCCGCGGATGCCGGCCGGGTGGCAGCCTCTGGCCGCAGCGCCACGGCTTGGGCGTGAGGCGGGCCCGGAAGCTCTCCTGGATCCGGCAGAGATGCATGAAGGATGGATCCGACCCGATCGACGTCATCAGCGCCTGCGTCTCCGCCGAGCGCGGATCATAGGCCCGGTCCGTGGCCAGGACCCGAAAGCCGGCCGCCGTGCGATAGATCCGGAAGCTGCCGCCCGAGGCCCGCTGGAGCCCCTCGCGGAGCCGCGCCAGCGCCGCCTCCTCCGGGCTGGGCTCGCTCTTGCCGAAGAGACGGCCGAGGAAGCTGGGACCTGAAGAGGCCGCGGGGAGATCGACGTCGGCGAACAGCGTGTGCGCCGTGTTCAGCACCATGCTGCCGTAACTGTTGCGCGTCACCAACGCCGCGATCTCGCCGTCGCTCCCCTGGATCTCGCGCAGGATCTCCTCGCGGAGCGGCCGGTCGCCGTAGGCATAGCCGCGGGGGAGATCGAGCCCCTGCTGCACGCGCTGGGCGAAGGCGGCGAGGCGCTCCTGCGCTTTCCGCTCCGCCCCATCCCGCCCCTCGCTCGACCAGCCCCAGGCCACGAGGTCATAAACCTTGCCAAACCCGGTGGGGACCTGTCCCTTCGCGCGAACCCAGTATCTCGGGATGTTCATGAAGATCCCTCCCTCTCAGCGCACCTCGAACACCGCCTCGACCTCCACCGCCACATCATAGGGCAGCGCGCTGACGCCGACCGCCATGCGGGTGTGCCGGCCGGCTTCCTGGAAGATCTCGACGCAGAGATCGGAGGCGCCGTTGATCACCTGGGATTGCGCCACGAAATCGGGAGCGCAATTCACGTACCCGGCGATGCGCACGCAGCGGACCACGCGGTCGAGATCCCCGTCCAGCGCGGCCCGGAGATGCGCCACGAGGTTCAGGGCGCACAGCCGGGCCGCCTGCCGCCCCTCCTCGACGCCGAAGTCCCGCCCCAGCTTGCCGGTGAAGCGGCGCTCGCCGTTCCACTGCGCGAGCTGTCCGGTAATGAAGATCAGATCCCCGGTGCGCACGGTGGGAACGTAATTCGCTCCCGGCTTGCTGGGCTGGGGTAGCTCGATTCCGAGCTGTTTCAGACGATCGTCGATTCGGCTGGGCATGGTTGATCCTCCAGGATCTTCCGGGTTTTGCCTGAATGAAACAGCCCGATTCTAGCCTGGAATTCGAATACAGGACTTCCTGGTCGCCCTTCTCCGCGTCGAGCTGTCTTTCTGAGCGCGCTTTCGCGCGCCGGCATACGCTTCCGAGCCATCTCCGGGTACAATGAGCCGTTCCCTGGAATTCTGTATGACGCAGCCCGTACGTATGGTGGAGGAGCCCATCCCCGAGCCGGCCCGCATCGGGCCCTACCGACTGGCGCGCCGCCTCGGCCAGGGCGGCATGGGGGAGGTGTTCCTCGCCTGGGACGAGCGCCTGGGCCGGCGGGTGGCCCTCAAGCGCATCCGGCATGAGGATCCGACCGCCCGCGACCGCGAGCGGTTCCGCCGCGAGGCCTCGGCGGCGGCGCGGTTGAGCCATCCCGCCGTGGTGCAGATCTACGACGTAGTGGAGGACGCCACGGGCGACGCCCTCGTCTTCGAGTACGTCGAAGGGCGCACGCTGCGAGAGCTCCTGAATGAGGGCCTCCCCTCCCTCGATCTCGCCACGCGGCTGGCGCGCGAGATCGCCGAAGGGCTGGCGGCCGCCCATGCGAGCGGGCTCGTCCATCGCGATCTCAAGGCCGAGAACGTGATGGTCACTCCGGACGGCCACGCCAAGATCCTCGACTTCGGCATCGCCAAGGCCACCAGCCCCGGGGGCGACGCGGAGACGCTCACCGCGCACGGCGCCGTGATCGGCACCTTCCACGTCATGTCCCCCGAGCAGGCCCGCGGGGGCGAGGTCGACGCCCGGTCCGATCTCTTCTCGCTCGGCGTGCTGCTCTACGAGCTGCTGACCGGCCGCTCGCCGTTCCGCGGCCGCGATTCCCTGGACACCCTGCAGCGGCTGGCCCTGCATCAGCCGCCGCCCGTCCGCGAGGTCCGGCCGGAGATTTCGCGGCCGCTGTCGGATCTGGTGGACCGGCTGCTGGCGAAGCTGCCCGAAGAGAGGCCGTCCACCGCCACCGCGGTGGTTTACGCGCTGTCGGACCGGACCGATGCGCTCGCGGAGGCGCCGGCGACCGGCGAGGAGCTCCCCACCCTCGCCGCCGCGGTGCCGCTCAGGTCCCGCGCGGCCGGGCGCAGCGGGCCGGGCGAGTCCTACGCGCCAGCCAATCCCCGCAGGCTCAAGCTCCTCGGGGTTGCGGTGGCCCTGCTGACCGTCGTGGCCTTGAGCATCGGCTTCGGAGCCCGTTACCTCAGCCGCCACCCCGCGGCTCGTCCCGTGGCTCCCGCGCCGTTGCGGGTGGCCGTCCTGAAACCGCGGGTCCCCGAGGGCGCCGGAGAGGAATTCCGCCTCGCCGCCTCGGGCGCGCTCGAAGCGGCGCTCTCGGCCCTCGCCTCGCTCGACGGGATCGCCCCGCTCGAGCCCGCACAGAGCAGCTCGGCGGCCTCGCCCGTGGACGCGGCCCGCACCGCCGCGGCCGACGAGGTGCTCGCTCTCGCGCTGGAGCCGCAAGGTCCTGCGGGCGCCCGGATATCGCTGCGGCGCATTCAAGGCCGCGACGGACGGGTGCTCTGGGCCGGGAGCCTTCCCGTTCCCGTCGGCGGGCAGCGTATCCCGAGCGGAGCCTCCACCCCGGCACGCCGGCCCTGGAGGTGAACGACCGCGACTATGCCGAGCTGCTCCGGATCAAGGAGCGGATCGACCGCGGCAACGCCCCTGCGGAGCCCGAGCTCGGCCGGTTGGAGAAAGTCGTCCGGAGCTCACCACGGTTCCTGGAGGGGCACCTCCTGGTGGCCAACATCGCCTCCAGCCTCTTCATCTCGACCCGCGATCCCCAGTACCTTGACCGCGCGCTCCAAGCCGCCCGCACCGCCCGCGAGCTCGCGCCCGGCGATCCACGCCCCCTGGCCGCCCTCGTTCTGGCCGCGCTGCCGGGGCACCAGACGGACGAGGCGCGGAAGGCCCTCTCCGAGCTCGCCGCGATCAACCCGGGCGACCCTCAGATCCACGTGCTCGCCGGCAGGCTCGCCGAGAGCCAGGGAGATCTCAAGCGGGCGATCGCCGAGCTCGAAGCCGCTGTCGCGCGGGCCCCGTCCTGGAAAAACCTCTTCCTGCTGGCGGATCTGGAGATCAAGGCGGGACGGATCGCCGGCGCGCGCCGCCATCTGGAGCAGCTCCTGGCGCGCAGCCCGGACAACCTCTGGGGATCGGAAAAGCTCGGCAACCTGGAGCTGCTGGAGGGAGATCCCGCGCGCGCGGAGCGGATCTATCTCGATCTGATCCGCCGCCAGCCGCAACGCTCGTTCTACACCAATGTCGGGCTCGCCCGTTCTCTGCTCGGCCGGCCGGAGGCCGCCGTCGAGGCCTACCGCCACGCCCTGGAGCTCGCCCCGGGGCACCTCACCGTGCTGCTCAATCTCGCCGACGCCGAGCTGGCCCTCGGCCACGGCGAGGAGTCCCGGATCCTCTATAACGAGGTCCTGGACCGCCTCGCCGCGACCGAGCGCGCCGGCAATCTGTCCCCGGCCGAGCTCATGGACCGGGCGCAATGCCTGGCCCACCTCGGCCGGTCCCGCGAGGCGGTCGAGCTGACCCAGAGCACGCTTCGCGCGAGCGGCGACGATCCCGAAATCCTTTACAACGCCTCCCTGGTCTACGCCCTGGTCGGCGACCGCGCCTCCGCCCTG
>QHVW01000119.1 GCA_003223675.1 Acidobacteriota bacterium | reverse complement strand
TCGTCGCCGCGCACGGCGAGGACGTTGTCGATCCCCAGGTAGCGCAGCTCGATCAGGAAGTCCTCGGTCTCCTCGCGGGTGAACCCCTGGCAGAGGATGTGGGGCACGGCGTCGATGTGGTACTTGTTCTGGATCAGCGCGCAGACCCCGAGCGTCCCCGGCCGCTTGCGCTTGACCCGGCGCTGGATGCCCGCCGGCGTCTCGTCGTACATCACCTCGGCCGCATGGCTGGTGATGTCGATGAACGGCGGACGGTATTTGCAGAGGTCCTCGATCAGGTTGAGGAGCCCCTTGACGTCGCCGCCGCGCAGGGGCGGGATGATCTCGAAGCTGATCAGCGGATGATCGGCGTTGGCGAGGTGCTCGGTGACTTTCATCATGCCTGGAAGTCCGCGGTGCGGCGGGAGGCAGAGTACCCGCAGGCGGGCAGGGGGTCAAGACTCGCGGATCTAATTCCGCGAAGAAACTCGGACCCCCGGGCCCCAGTTTCATCCCCCGGGGTCGGCGACAGCCCGGTGGAGAACTACTTTGTCAGATTGCGGGCCGGAGAGACCCTCATGCCGCAAGCGGCACCCGAGAGAGGTGAAAATTCCGTAGGGGCGGCCCTATGTGGCCGCCCTGGGCGGAGGGCCTGCTCCGGCCCTACGACCCCACCCACCCAGGGCGGCCACATAGGGCCGCCCCTACAGGCCCCCTCCCTATTTTCAGAACAGAGGGGCTTCAAGACCTTTTTCGACTGATTTCTCCCTCTTCTCCCGTCAGGTCGGGGGGGAGGCTGGGAGAAGAGGGCCGGGGTGATGAGGGCCAACCGACCGAGGGCGCCGAATCTGACAAAGTAGACCTAAACGGCTCCGGACCGCCGGGCGTATACCAGTAAACGCTCCCGGAGGTCTCGGCCCGCATGACGCTCGCACCAGCTTTTTCGACGGCCGCCCTATACGCGGCCCTCGCCCTGGCGTTGCTCGCGCTCTCTCACCGGCTGATCGTCCGGCTTACCTGGAGAGCGGCTCTCGGGTTGGCCCTGCTGCCGCTCTGCTTCACCGGCCGGGCGCTCCTCACCGGCCGGATCTACGCGCCGATCGATCTCGCCTACGACGGACAGCCGTTCAGACCCTATGCCGCCGCATACGAGATGGACGACCTCCACCGGGGGATCCTCACCGACCTGTACAGTCAGATGATCCCCTGGCAACAGGCGGTCCGCTATGCCGTTCACCAGGGCGAATGGCCGCTCTGGAACCCGTTCATCCTCTGCGGCGATCCGCTCGCGGGCTCGGCGCAGCCGGCCCCTTATTACCCGGTCAATCTCCTGTCGCTCCTTCTCCCTCTGCCGCTCGCCTTGACTTTCGCCGCCACGGCGCAGCTCTTTCTCGCCGCGCTCGCCGCCTTCCTCTACCTTCGCGACCTCGGATGCCGGGAGATCCCTGCCGCCTTCGGGGCGGTGGGATGGGCCTTCTGCTCCTTCGTGGCGTTCTGGCTGGAATGGCCGCTGGGGGTCACGGTGTCGCTGATGCCGTTCGTCGCGCTCGCCGCCCGCCGCGTCGTCCTGCGGCCTGGCTGGCCGTCCTTGCTCCTCCTGGCCGTCGGTCTGACGTTGGTGATTCTCGCGGGCCACCCGGAGAGCGCCGCCCACGTCATCGTCCTGGGAGCGGCGCTCGGGCTCGTCGAGGTGTCCGCGGTCCCCCTCCGGCGCTGGGGCGCGATCGCCGGCTGGACCGCCGCCGCGGGTGCTCTCGCCCTGGCTCTCTCCGCCATCTTCCTGTTGCCGTTGGTCGAGGTGCTCCGGCAGACGGCCCAATGGCTGAGTCGCCAGGGCGCGCCGGAGCTGGCGAGGGCGGCGCCGGCGGCGGACGCCTGGCGCCTCCTGGTGGCGAGCCTGGTGCCCTCGCTGAACGAGGCTCCGGCCACGGGCGGTGTACACCCCCTGCTCGAGCCGCTCGTCTCGGCCTATGCCGGAAGCGTTCTCTGGGGACCGGCGCTCTACGGGCTGGTCCGGGGCCCCTGGCGAGGGCGTTTCATCCTGGCGGCGCTCGGCTTCGGCGGAGTCTGCGCCGGCGCCAGGATGCCGTGGGTCTATCCGTTCCTCGGGCACTTGCCTCTGCTCTCCATGGCCCTGAACGAGCGGTTGGTCTTCGTCGGCGCCTTCGCCACCGTGACGCTCGCGGCGCTGGGGGTCGAGGCCTGGTTGCGGGCTTCGGAGGAAAGGTCCACACGCGCCGCGCGGGAGCTCGCCGTGGCGTGCTCCGCGGCCGTGATGGTCTATTCCGCCGCCCTGTTCTTCCTCGTGCCCCGCGGCCTCGCGGCGGGCTTCTCCAGGCCAGGGATCGAGCGGTGGGTGGCCTGGAGCACCGTGCCGCTCGCGGCGGCCGCCCTCGTCGCCGGCTTCGCCGCGATGCCCCGTCGCTCCCGCCGCTCTCTCGTCCTGGCGGCCGGCGCCCTCGTTCTCCTGCTCGCCGCCCAGCGCACCGGTGAGATGGGCACGTACTATCCCACCGCCCCCGTCGAGGCCTTCTATCCGCGCGTGCCGCCGCTCGATGCCTTCCCGCCGCGGGGCGGGGAGCCGTGGCGCCTGGTGGGGGAGGGCTTCCAGTTGATTCCCAATCAAGCCGCACTCTACGGGGTCGAGGACGTCCGCGGCTACCAGGCGATCTTCCACCGACGCTTGGGCGATCTGCTGCCCCTCTGGTCAAACCCCGAGCCGTCAGCCTGGTTCTCCGAGGTTTCGGACGTGGACCGGCCGCTCCTCTCCCTGATGAACGTGCGCTATGTCATGACCTCCCCGGACCGTACCCTCCGGCATCGACGACTGGTGGCGAGCGGCTACAGATCCCTGCTCTGGGAGAACCGGCGGGTGCTGCCGCGCGCGTTCGTGCCCCGCAGAGCACGGCTCGGGCTTCCAGCCGAGCGCGAGGTCGAAGAGATGAAGGCGGCGAACGACTTCAGCAGATACGGCTGGATCGTGCCGCCCGGCGGCGACGGAGGCCCGCCGCGGGAGAGCCGGAACGGACCGGGATCGGTGGCGACCCGGCAGCGAGGTCTGGGATTCGAGCTGACGGCGGAGATGCGACATCCGGGTTGGGTGATCGTCACGGAGACGGCCTGGACGGGTTGGCGAGCGCGTCTCGATGGCCGCGAGGTGCCGCTCGGAATCGGCGATCACGCCTTCCTGGCGATCGCCGTTCCCAGTGGCTCTCACCGCATCGAGCTCTTCTATCGCCCGCGCTCCTTCGATCAGGGCCTCCGGCTGAGCGCCGCGGCCCTGGCCCTGATCGCCGCGGTCTCGCTGATCCGGGCCGTCCGCAAACCCTCATCACCCCGGCCCTCTTCTCCCGGCCTCCCCCCCGACCTGACGGGAGAAGAGGGAGAAAAGCCGCAAGGAGGGCAGGTGGTTTCGTAGGGGCGGCCCTGTGTGGCCGCCCTGGGCGGGGGGGGTCTTCGGAACAGGGCGGCCACACAGGGCCGCCCCTACAGAACATTCCGCGGGCGGTTCCCCTCTCCCGGTGAGGGAGGGCGGGAGGGGACGGGAGAGGGGCAGGGGTGAGGGCCCGATCGTATAAAGTCGCGCCATGACGTCCCGCCGTTGGTTCCTGCGGCTGGTGGGCGACGGCGCGACGGCCGTCGTCGCGCTCTGGGCCGCGTTCCAGGTGCGTCTCCACGTGCCGGTCCCGGGCACCCGGGGGCTGTTGCCGGGGGACCGGCTGCGCTTCCTGTCGCGGGAATGGCTGGTGGTGCTGCTGTTGCAGGTCTCCACGCTCTATTTCCTGGGGCTCTACGACCCCGCTCCCCGGCCGCGCGGCCGGCTGGAGCTGGCCCGCCGGTTGGCCGTCGCCGCCGCGTTTCAGGCCATGGCCCTGATGGCCTGGTGGTTCCTCGCCAACCGCCAGTTCCCCCGCTCGGTGGTGCTGCTGTTCGTGGTCTTCGATCTCATCCTGCTGTTCGGCTGGCGGCTGCTGCTCGACCGCACGGAGAGCCGGCGGGTGCGGCGGGTGGCGATCGCCGGCGGCGGTGAGGCGGCGCGCGATCTCGCCCGCACGATCGCGCGCGAGCCCTGGCACGGACTTCAGGTCGCCGGATGGGTGTCGATCCCCGGCGAGCTGGTGGCCGAGGGGGAGGAGCCGGCGCTCGGGTCCCTGCTGGGGACCACGGCCGACCTCCCCTCCCTGCTGGCCGCGGACCGGATCGACGACATCCTCCTGGTGGGGAGCGACGACTCGTGGCAGGCGCGGCTGATCGACGGCCTCGCGGGCACGCGGCCGGATCACACCAGCGTGCTCCTCCTGCCCGGCCCCTTCGAGAGCCTGATCGGCCGCATGCGCTACCGCTGGGTGAACGACCTGCCGCTGATCGAGGTGGTGCGCGAGACGGAGTGGCGGATCAACTGGCCGCTCAAGCGGCTGCTCGACCTGGTGGTGGGCTCAGGGCTGTTGCTCCTGGCCTCGCCGGTGCTGGCGGTCTGCGCGCTGGCGGTGCGGGCGACCTCGTCCGGCGAGATCCTCTACCGCCAGACGCGCGTGGGCCGGGGGCAGAAGCCGTTCACCCTCTACAAGCTCCGCACCATGCGCCAGGACGCCGAGGCGGAGTCCGGCGAGGTGCTGGCCCAGCCGGGGGACCCGCGGCTGACCCCCATCGGCGCCCTCCTCCGCCGCTTCCGGCTGGACGAGATCCCCCAGCTCTTCAACGTCCTCCAGGGGACGATGAGCCTGGTCGGCCCCCGTCCGGAGCGGCCCGGCTTCGTGCAGCGCTATCTCAAAGAGGTGCCCGGCTACGCCGAGCGCTTCTCGCTCGCCCCCGGCCTGACCGGCCTCGCCCAGGTCAACGGCGACTATTACTCCAGCCCGCAGAACAAGCTCCGCTACGACCTCGCCTACATGGCGAACTGGACGCTGTGGCTGGACCTGTCGATCCTGCTGCGCACGGTGAAGATCGTGTTGACGTCGCAGGGGGTGTAACTTCGTAAGGACCACGGCGCCTACCAGGGTGTCGCCCGGGAGGGGGGAGAGACGGCATGACGAATTTCCAGGTTTCCGTCCTGGTGTTCCTGCAGATCGCGGTGATCCTCGGCGCCTGCCGCCTGGTGGGACGTCTCGTGCGCCCGCTGGGCCAGCCGCAGGTGGTGGCGGAGATGGTCACCGGCGTGCTGCTCGGGCCCTCGCTCCTCGGTCTCCTGCTGCCGGAGCTCCAGGGCCGCCTCTTCCCCAAGCCGACGCTGACGGTGATCTACAGCCTCGCCCAGATCGGCCTCGCCCTCT
>QHVW01000118.1:7497-12483 GCA_003223675.1 Acidobacteriota bacterium | reverse complement strand
GGGATCGTCCAGCCGTCATTGGCCTCGGGGGCCACGGGGGCGCCGTCCATCAGGATCAGATGCTCGACGCTTCCGATCTGATCCTTCACCTCCCGCACCTTGGCCTCCTGGACGGGGTTCTCCACGAAGCAGAAGCGGGCGCCGGAGTTCTCCAGGATGTAGGCGCTCTCCTCGGCCGTGTTCGAGGTGTAGATGGTCGAGGTCGCGCCCCCCGCCGAGAGGATGCCGAGGTCGGCGATCACCCACTCCGGGCTGCTGGTGGCGAGGATGGCCGCCCGGTCCCCCTTCTGGAGCCCGAGGCTGAGCAGCCCGCAGGCCACGGCCCGCACCCGCTCGGCGGCCTGCCGCCAGGTGAGGGAGTACCACTGGCCGCCGTGGCGGCCGGACATGGCCTCGCGGTCCGCGGAGGACTCGACCCGGTGCTGGAACAGGTGGACGACGGAACGGAACGAGGTCTCGCTCATGGCGACGGGATGATACCAGCCGCGCCCTCCGGGTGGGCGCGCAGCCGCCTACCCGGGCCTGCGCGAGAAATCCTCGTGCCCCCCAGTACTGGCCTGCTTTCCCGCGGGGAACGCGAGCTTTCCTCCTGTACTTGTCCTAATCCCTCTGGGGAAGTGCTTATTCTCCACAGTACTTGCTCACTTCCCTGCGGGAAATGCGAGCTTCCCCCCTGTACTCGTCCCAATCCCTGCGGGGAAGTGCTCATGCCCCGCAGTACTTGCTCTCTTCCCCACGGGGAATGCGAGCCTCCCTCCTGTACTTGTCCCAATCCCTGTAGGGAAGTGCTCGTTTCCCACAGTACTTGCCCACTTCCCTGTAGGGAACAGGTCATTCCCTATAGCATTTGCGAGATTCCCTGAGTCGGCGTGGTCTGCCCTACCCTGTAGACGAACATCCCGCCCCCCAGGTACTCCACCTCCGGATATTTCTCCAGCCACTGAAACGCCCCCGGCCGCACCGGCACCATCCGGCCGCCGGCGTAGGTCACGTAGGGATAGCCATGGAGAAAGTTGGCGCTCACGGCGACGAGGCCGGGGCGGTCGGGGCGCGGGAAGTCCCAGGCGATGCCGTAGATCGCGGGGTCGACGTGGCCGAAGTAGGCGAGGTCGATGTGGTCCAGCTTCTCGCGGTCCATGTAGGCCCTCACCCGCTTCAGGCCCTGGCCCCAGTCGAAGTTGGAGTCGATGAGGAGGCGGTCGCCGCGGCCGCGGGCGAGGAGGTTGAAGTAGTCGAGGGTGTTCGGGGTGGCGAGCAGCGCGGAGAGGGGATAGAGCGCCAGGGCCGCCAGCGCGGCGAGGCGCAGCCCGCGGGTGCGGGTCTCCAAGGCCGGCACCAGCCGCCCCATGTAGATCAGGGCCAGGGGGAGCACGGGGAGGATGTAGCGGATGCCGTAGGCGATCCGGTGGAAGAGGAGGGACGAGGCCGCGAGGAGCAGGAGCAGGGGCAGGGCCACGAAGAGCTCCCCCCGCGGCCTCGGGCGCAGCTTCGCGAAGGGCGCCGCGAGCCAGGCGGCCAGGAGCAGCAGGGGCGTCTTGAACAGCAGCGTCGCCGGATAGTAGAGGACGGAGCCCTCCCGCGACCAGCGGCCGAGGAAGTAGCTCGGGAACTCGCCGAGCTCGCTGTCGAGCTGCACCATGTCGAACCCCTCCAGGAAGGGACCCGGCAGGGGGACGGGAAGCGATCCCGGAAGCACGCCCGCGAGCCGCGTCAGGAAGCGACTGTGAAAGCTGTAGCTCGCGAGCGGCCGGCCCACTCCCTGAAAGAGATAGCCGAGGTCGAGCACGGCGACGCTCAGGGCGAAGATCAGGACCAGGGCCGCGAGGCTCCCGAGGACGGGTCGCCGGCTCCCGGGCCGGAGAGGGAAGCGGTCTCCTCGCGCCAGGGCCACCAGGGCCAGCAGGCCGAAGATGGGGTAGAGGAGGAGGGAGGAGAGCTTCGCCAGCTCCGCGAGCCCCAGGACCAGGCCGCAGAGGAGGAGCCGCCGGGGCCTGGGATCGGCCACGTAGCGCTGGAAGGCCCAGAGCGCCAGGAGCATGAAGGCGGCGGCGCCCACGTCGATGGTGGCGAGGTGGGCGTGGGCGATCAGCGTCGGGCAGAAGGCGTAGCCGGCGAGCGAGATCAGGCCGGCCCGCGGGCCGTAGAGGTCCCGCGACCAGCGCCAGACGATCCAGCCCAGGAAGACGCCGAGGGCGAGGATCGGCAGCCGGCCGAGCAGGAAGATGCGGTCGTAGATCGTCCGGTTGCGCTCCATGAAGTCGGTGCCGAAGATCCACGGCTGCCAGGCGGGGGAGCCGCGATGGGGCGGCGGCCCGATCTCCGGTTGCAAGGCCAGCAGGGGGAGGGCCGCCAGGACCTTGAGCAGCGGCGGGTTGTGCGGGTAGAGGGAGAAGTCGGCGGTCTTGAGGTAGTAGTAGCCGGCCGGCAGGTGGGCGAACTCATCGACGGTCGGGGTGTCCCACACCAGGCCGTGGACGCAAAGGATGGCGAAGACGCCGAGGAGCAGGAGGACGGCTCCCCTCTCCGTGAGCAGCTTAGGGTAGGGGCGGGTCTGGCCGGAGGGACGGGGGCTCGACCCGCCCTGGGGTTCCGAGGTCTCCATGGGCTGCAAGGGAGGAAAGCCCCTACTCGAGCTCGAAGAGCGGGTTGCCGTTGTCGACGGCCTGTCCGGGCTGGACGTGGATCTTGGTGACCGTGCCGTCGTGCTCGGCGCGGATCTCGTTCTCCATCTTCATGGCTTCGAGGACGAGCACGCCCTGGCCGGCCGCGACCTCCTGCCCCTCCTCGACCAGCAGGGTGACCACGCGGCCCGGCATGTACGCCTTGACGGTCTGGCGCCGCCGGCCGCCCTGGCCGCTCCGGCTCTGGGTGGCGAGCGCGGTGAGGGGATCGGAGACCTCGACGGGGCCGGAGCCCTGCGCGGTGCTCACCCAGTAGACCCCTTCGCCCTGGTGACGGACGGCCACCTCGTGCTGGGCGCCCCCGATCAACAAACTCTGAAGGCCGGGCCGGGCTCGGGCCGCGTCCACGCGGTACGTGCGGTCGCCAATCGTGACCTCGTAGACATCATCCTCGCGGCGGACCTTGACCTTCTCCTCCCGCGAGCCGGCGCGGACGATCAGGTCCATGAGGCGTTCCTCCGCGCCTCGTAGCGCGCGGTGCCGGCCCAGCGCGAGCGGCGGGCGGGTGTGCCGTTGGCCGGGCCGGCGGCGGTCTGGTAGGCGCGCTCGTGGTGGGCGAGGGCGGCGGCGATCAGCGGCAGGTCCTCCAGCGCGTCGTCGATGGGGGCTTTCAGCTCGCCCGCGGCCAGCTTGCGGTCGAGCATGCCGATGTCGAGGTTGCCGGAGCGGAAGTCGGGGTCGGCGAGCAGGGCGCGGAAAAGAGGGACGGTGGTGCGGATCCCCTCGACGCGCAGCTCGGAGAGGGCGCGCTCCAGGCGGTTGAGCGCCCGTTCGCGGTCGGCGGCCCAGACGATCAGCTTGGCCAGCATCGGGTCGTAGTAGATCGAGACCTCGGACCCTTCATAGACGCCGGCGTCCACGCGCACTCCGGGGCCGTCGGGCCAGCGGAGCATCTCGATCTTGCCGGGCGAGGGGGCGAAGCCCCGCCAGGGGTCCTCCGCATAGAGACGCACCTCGACGGCGTGGCCGCGCGGCTGCACGTCGTCGAATTCGGGGCCGAGCGGCTCCCCCTCGGCCACTCGGACCTGGGCCTGCACGAGGTCGATGCCGGTGACCAGCTCGGTGACCGGGTGCTCCACCTGGAGGCGGGTGTTCATCTCCAGGAAGAAGAAGTTGCCGTCCGGCGAGAGCAGGAATTCGCAGGTCCCAGCGTTGCTGTAGCCCACGGCGGAGGCGGCCTTGACGGCGGCCTCGCCCATGCGGCGGCGGAGATCGGAATCGACCACCGGCGACGGCGCCTCCTCCACCACCTTCTGATGGCGGCGCTGGAGGGAGCACTCGCGCTCGCCCAGCGAGACCACCTTGCCGTGGAGGTCGCCCATGACCTGGATCTCCACGTGGCGGGGGTTCTCGATGTATTTCTCCAGGTAGACCGCGTCGTCGCCGAAGCTGGCGGCGGCCTCGGAGCGGGCGGCGCGGTAGGAGCTGGGGAGCTCGGCCGCGGAGGGGATCATCCGCATCCCCTTGCCGCCGCCCCCGGCCGCGGCCTTGAGCATCACCGGATAGCCGATCTCCTCGGCGGCGGCCGCCGCGGCGTCGAGGTCGGGGAGCGGGTCCTTGCCCCCGGGCACGACGGGGACGCCGGCCGCGATCATCAGCCGCCGGCTCTCGACCTTGGAGCCCATGGCGTCGATGGCCTCGGGCGAGGGGCCGATGAAGGTGATGCCCGCGTCGCGGCAGAGGCGGGCGAAACCGGCGCGCTCGGAGAGGAAGCCGTAGCCGGGGTGGATGGCATCGGCGCCGATCCGCACCGCCAGCTCGACGATCGCCTCCCCCCTCAAGTAGCTCTCCCGCGACGGCGCCGGGCCGATGGGGTAGGCCTCGTCGGCCAGCAGCACGGGGAGCCCCAGGCGGTCGGGCTCGGAGTAGATCACCGCGCCGCGGATGCCCATCTCCCGCAAACCCCGCAGGATGCGCACCGCGATCTCGCCGCGGTTGGCGATCAGGACCTTCCGGATGCGCTTGCGAGGGGTGGTGGCCATGGCGAGGGTGGGTATCTTAGCAGCCCCGGCCGGAGAGCCTAGCCCCGGGTCGACGGGCAGATCTCATGGTCGGGGTCCCACCAGAGGAGGATCAGCACGCCGTTGTCGAGATACCCGTAGACCCTCTCCCTGCCGGAAAGACGCAGCGAGACGACGTCGTCGAGAACCAGCCTCCGCACGTCCAGGCGCTGCCGTGCCGCCGCGCAGATGTCCTCGACTTTGATGGAGTGGTTCTGCTTCTTGGACTGGACGAGGATCTCCGCCCAGGTCATCGTCTCGAAATGAGCCAGCCGCTCACGGATGTAGAGCACCGTATCGCCGTC
>QHVW01000118.1:0-7389 GCA_003223675.1 Acidobacteriota bacterium | reverse complement strand
TCAGTAGGGGCTGCTGTAGTACTCAGCCAGGGCCGCATGGCTGATCTCCCGATTGCCGGGATCTCCCGCATCCAGCCCGCGGCGGGCCTCGATCCAGGGGGCCTCCCGGTGCGTCAGGTCGCTGAGCCACTGCGAGGGCTTGTCGCCGTAGTAGCCCAGGACGGCGTCGATGGTCTGGCGTTGCGAATCCGTGAGGCTCCCCGGATCGCCGCCGGGCCATGAGGAAACCTTGAACATGCCCCGGTGCCGCCGGTAGAGATCCGGCACCACAGGGCCGTTGACCCAGGCCTCGATCCGTTCGTCGAACAGCGGCTCCTCGTCCCAGACCAGCGACCAGGCCTGGGAGTAGTAGACGAGCTTCTGCAGCTTCATGGCGGTGATCTCGCCCGTCTTGCTCAGGATGTAGGCCGCAACGTCGTGAGCCGTCGTCATTTTCGATCTCTCCACCCCCAGGCTCCGTGCCCTGGATTGGCGATATTGTAGCAAGAAGGAGCGAATCCTGTCCAGCCCGCCGCCCGATCGAAGGCTGGGGCCGGAAGTGGCTCCCCTGAAAAGCAGAAAGCCGGTCCTGGGACCGGCTTTTGCCGAAGGCATCCGACCTTCCACCTCCAGGTTATGTTCCCTGGATTGGAGACATCATAGCAGAAGGACGCGCACCGTGTCTACCCCACCACCCTAATCCCGGCAACAGCAGCAGCCCCACCACCGCCCCCAGGACCGACCGGCGCAGCGGCCCGCGGTCCACGAAGAGCCGCACCCGGTGCGTGCCGGCGGGGACCGCGATGCCGATCCGGTAGGCGTTGGCGGTGCGGACCTCGGCGAGGTGGCCGTCGATCGCCGCCTGGAAGAGGAGGTTGGCGCGCTGGACCACCAGGAGGGCGCCTCCGGGGCCGGCGGCGGTCTCGATCTCATAGCTCTCGGGGCCGCGGCGGAGGATGCGCGCCGTGCCGCCTCCCGTGACCCGGGGTCCGGGGCTCTTGCCGAAGATGACGGCGTCGGTGGCGGGGTCGAAGCCCGGGTCGGTCAGCCGCTTGTAGTTGGCGGGGAGGTCCGGCGCCTGGAAGACCCGGCGGGCCAGGAAGGCCTCCGGAGCGCGGCCGGTCACCTCGAAGATCAGCAGCTCGCGGCCGAAGCTGGGGATGCGGGTGAGCAGGCGCGCGTGCGGCGGCAGCGGATCGATCGGATGGTTGATCAGCAGCCGACCCACCCCCCAGGCGGCGAGCATCTGCAGCCGCTCCGGGTTCTTGGCGCGCTGGACCTCGGTCTGGGCCCGCCGCGCGAGGTAGGTGTCCAATCCCTCGGGCGAGGTGTTCAGCTCGTAGCGCAACCCCCAGACCGGGCCGCTGAACGGGTAGAGCTCGAAGAAGGACCGGCGCTCCAGCCAGCGGGTATGAGGCTCGGGGAAGGTCCCCTGGCGGAGGCTGGAGGGGCCGAAGAGGTAGTTGTAGTCCGGATGGACCACCAGCGAATCGGCTGGCACCCAGGCGAGGGCCGGCGGCGGCACGAGGTACGGCTCGATCGCGTCCATGGGATAGAGCGGGCGCAGCAGCCAGAGCTGGGCCACGACGTGGACGGCCAGCAGCAGCGCGCCGCCGAGGGTCCAGGAGCGGCGGGAGATCCGAAGGGCGAGGCCGAGCGCGGCGAGGACCGCCAACGCAGAACGCCGCGAAGGCCACCGCCAGAAGCAGGAGGGTCCGGCGGAAGCCCCGCCGGCCCTCGCCGGCACGGAGCCGCTCGAAGCCGAGGCCGCAGAGGAGGGCGGCGCCGAGGGCCACCGGCAGCCAGAACTTGATCGGGTAGCGGAAGGACTTGGCGTGGACCAGGAGCCATGCGGCCACCGGATTGAACCGGCCCAGCGAGAGGAAGACCCCGAAGCCGATCGCTCCCCAGGCCCAGGCCGCCGGCCGGCTGCGGGAACGGCCGGACGCGGCCAGCAGCGCCAGCGTGAGGAGCCCGGGGTAGAGGGAGAGGTAGTAGGGAGGGACGCCGGTGAAGAACTTGTCCCCCCAGAAGTAGCCGTTGCCGAGCACGTCCGGCCGGCCGAAGAGGAAGGGGATCAGCCACTCGGCGGCCTGCCGGGGGTCCCAGCTCGAGATGGTGATCGACTCCTTGCTGTAGCCGGTGTAGCCGCGGAGCGAGTACGGGAAGATCCGCATCAGCTCGACGATCTGCGGCAGCGCGATCAGGGTGCCGCAGAGGACCGCCGCGCTCAGGAGAGCGATGGCGCCGAATCCCGATCCCGCCGGCCGGTCCCGCCAGACCAGGGCCACGGCGGCGAGCGAGAGCAGCCCCGCGAGGCCGGCCGTCTGGGGATCGCCGCCCAGGAGCAGCAGCGTCCAGAGCAGGGCCACCGCCGGGGCCAGCCAGGCGCGGCGGGTGGGCCAGCGGATGAAATCGAGGCAGGCGGCCACCAGGGCCGGCGCCAGGCTCACGCCCGCGATGAGGTTGTAGAAGTTGAGGTGGGAGAGGAAGAAGCCGGAGACCGTCCAGCAGACCGCCGCCGCCCAGGAGGCCTGGCGGCTCAATCCCCAGGCGCGGCCCAGCCGGTAGAAGGCGAACGGCGCGAGCAGCAGGTGGAGCCAGAAGTGGGCGTTGAAGGCCCAGAAGGTGGAGCCCAGGAAGACGAGCAGGTTGTCCGGATAGAACGGCGCGGCGTTGAGGTTCCCCGCCAGCGGCTGCCCGCCGGCCCGGTAGGGGTCGAGGAGGGGAAACCGGCCGCGCCGCATCGCTTCCGCCTGCGACCACTTCATGGGGAAGTGCGAGTTGAGCACGTCCCGCAGGATGAGCGTCTCCGTGCCGCGGATCAGCGGCAGCATGGCGATCAGGAGCAGCAGCAGCAGCGGGCCCATGAAGAGGAGGGCCAGGCGCCAGCGGGATAGCTCGGACATGGGGGTGGAGACTACCAAAAACGGTCGCGCCGCCACGCCAGCACCGCCGCGATCAGGAAGGCGAGCCACGCCGCGACCCCCGCCGCCACCTCGGGCTCGGTCGAGACCTCCACCCAAACCCGGTGCCCCCCCGGCGGCACCTCGATCCCCAGCAGGCTGAGATTCACGGGCAGGGTCGGCAGCGGGCGCCCCCCGGCTGTGGCTTTATACAGAGGCTGGAAGGCGCGGCGGAGGACCAGGAGGCCGCCGTCCCCCCAGACGTCGATCGCGATGCGGTCCGGGGTCTCCTCACGGATCGACACCCAGGCGCCGGGGTGATGGACGACCGGCCGGGCCGCGATGTCGTCCATCATCGTATCGGCCGCGCGGCTCACGTACTGGAAGGCCTGGCCGGCGCTCCGGGCGGCGGTGACCGACCGCGG
Source organism: Acidobacteriota bacterium (assembly GCA_003223675.1). Taxonomy (GTDB): domain Bacteria; phylum Acidobacteriota; class Thermoanaerobaculia; order Multivoradales; family UBA5704; genus DATARR01. Next base: position 4,079 of record QHVW01000118.1, on the reverse strand, counting down.
CCACCAGGCGGACGGCGCGGGATCGCGCACGGCGAAGAGGCGGCTGGTGCCGCCGAATCGATCCCCCACGGCGAGGAGCTGGAGCCTGGAGGTCGCGGGGGTCTCGGGCAGCACGGCCGCCCCGGCCCCAAAAGTCCGCATCCAGTTGGCGCGGGCGTCGGCGTCGAGCCGGGGGAGATGGAGCAGCACGGAGGCGGAGAGCGGCGAGTAGAGGCCGTCGAGATCCTTGCCGAAGGGGTAGCGCAGGGTGTAGAGCGCGCCGGGCGCCGGGCCGAGGTCGAAGGCGGCGGTCTGCACCAGGGTCAGATAGGTGGGCGGCACCGGCGGGCTGGTGGGGCCGCCGGGCACCACCTCAGCTCCGGGCCTCAGCATGCGCAGCCAGGGGGAGGGAGGGAAATCCGCCACCCGCGCCGTCATCACCAGCCCGGCGAGCGGCAGCAGGGCCACGAGCTGGGAGGCGGCGAGCCCAGCGGCGCTGCCGCGGCGGGCGGCCATGGCGGCGAGACCGAGCAGGGCCGCCGCGAGGACCAGCGCCACGATCCAGACCCCCACCCGGGCCGCCGGCGCCTGGGAGACGAATTCCGGACTGACCCGCCCGGCCGCCAGCCAGTCGGCGAGCCGCGATCCGGCGAGGAAGACGATCACGGCCAGCGCCAGCGCGGCGCCGGCGCCGATCGCGGCCCCCCGCCAGGCCCGCGGCGACGCCAGCACCCTTTCGAGCCCCCAGCCGGCGAGCAGGGAGACGGCCAGGGCGAGCCAGAAGAGGAGCTTCTCGGGATAGCGCACCAGCCCGTGGGTGAGCATCACCAGGGCATCCCCGCCGAAGGCGCCGGCCCAGGCCAGGACGATCCCGGCGGCGGCCAGGAGCCCCCAGCCACGCGCCCGCCGCACGCCCAGAACGGCGAGCCAGAGGGCGACGATCCCGAAGTGGAGGGTGAGGATGTAGGGGAGCCCCGGCTGCTCGTCCCACGACCAGTATCCCCCCTTGCCGAGGTCCCACGGATGCCCGAAGGGGAACGGGAGGATCAGCTCCAGCAGCCGCGCGAGGCCGAGATGGAAGTGGAAGACGTCCAAGCCCGCAGCCCCCAGGGCGCTGCGCGAGGTGAAGCCGAGGATGCGCGTCGTGGCCACGAGCTGCGGCAGGGCGATCGACACGCCGGTGACGCCGATTCCCAGGACCGCGAGCGCGCCGCGCCGGAAGCCATGCCGCTGGCAGGCCACGAGCAGCAGGGGGACGATCCCCAGGGCGGCCGTCACCGGCTCCCCCGCCAGCAGGGCCATGCCGCAGGCGATCCCGCCGAGGGCGATCCCCCGCCGGCCGCCGCGCGCCGCGCCCAGGAGCACCAGCGGCCACCAGGCGGAGACGGCGAGGAGGTTGTAGAAGCTCAAGGTCGTCAGGATCCACCCCGATCCGGCGTACGTGACGCCGGCCGTCAGCGCCGCCGCCGGTCCCTGCCCCAGCGCCCGGGCCAGGGCGGCCATGGTGAGCGCCGCCAGCAGCCAGTGGAGGGCGTAGTGGAGGTTGAAGGCGCTCCAGAACGGCAGGATCAGGTAGAGCACGTTCCCCGGATAGAACGGCAGGGCGTTGGGGTTCCCCCGGAACGGCTGCCCCAGCCCCCAGGCCGGGTTGAACGCCGGGATGCGCCCCGCCCGCAGCTCGGCCGCCCCGAAGGCCTTCACCGGCAGATGGGTGGTGAAGACGTCGCGGAAGTAGAGCGTCCGCTGCCCCAGGGCGAGGGGGATGGTGGCCCAAAGCCAGAGGGCCAGGGCGGCGAGGGCGACGGCCTTCAGGCCAAGCCCCATCCTGCCGGACGTGTCGTTCAAGCTCTCTCCCATACAATACGCCCGTGATTCGACCTCTCCTGCAATCCCTGCGGCCCGCCCAGTGGGCCAAGAACGTCTTCGTCCTCGCGCCGCTCGTCTTCGGCGGGCTGCTGCTCAATGCGCAGGTGACCCTGCGCGCCGTCCTGGCCCTCGTCGCCTTCTGCTGCGCGTCGAGCGCCGTCTACCTGATCAACGACATCCGGGACCGCGAGGAGGACCGGCGCCATCCGCTGAAGCGGCTGCGCCCGATCGCGGCCGGCACGCTCACGGTGCCGGTGGCCGGGCTCGCCGTCCTGGTCCTCGTCGGCGCCGCGGCCGTGCTATCCGTCCGGCTCGGCCGGCCGTTCGCCCTGGTGCTCGGCGTCTACCTGGTCCTCAACGTCCTCTACACCTTTTGGCTCAAGCACATGGTGATCCTGGACGTGATGTCGATCGCCATCAGCTTCGTGCTCCGGGTGGAGGCGGGGTCCACGGCCACGGGGATCGAGATCTCGCGGTGGCTCCTGCTCTGCACCATCTTCCTCGCCCTGTTCCTGGCCTTCTCCAAGCGCCGGCACGAGATCACCCTGCTGGCTCATGAGGCCTCGGGGCAGCGGCCGGTGCTCGACCACTACAGCCCGGCCTTCCTCGACCAGATGATCAACGTGGTCACCGCCTCCTCGGTCGTCTCCTACGCGCTCTACTGCGTGGCCCCGGAAACGGTGGAGAAGTACCACACCCAGGACCTGGTCTTCACCATCCCCCTGGTCCTCTACGGGATTTTCCGCTACCTCTACCTGATGTACCAGCGCCCGGGGGAGCGCAATCCGACCGAGGCGATCCTGCGCGATCCGCCGTTCCTGATCAACATCCTGCTCTGGGGGCTGGTCGTGGTGTGGATCGTCTATGGCCGCGAGGCGGGGTTGAAGTAGGATTCCGCGTCGAATCGATCCCCTTTCAAGACAGGACCCTTTCGAGGCTTCCGACGTGACCGACAAGCTACCGGCTTCCTCCAGCGTTCCGCAGCCCGCCGTGGCGGTGGTGATCCCCTGCCACAACGAGGAGCTCACCGTGACCAAGGTGGTCTCCGACTTCCGGGCCGCCCTGCCGGACGCCCAGATCGTGGTGGTGGACAACGCCTCGCGGGACCACACGGCCGAGCGGGCGCGGGAGGCGGGGGCGGAGGTGATCCGCGAGCCACGGCCCGGCAAGGGGTTCGCCCTGCTCTCGGGATTCCGCTACGCGCGGGCGGCCGGCGCCGTGTACCTGGTGATGGTCGACGGGGACGACACCTATCCGGCCGACGACGCGCCGAAGCTGATCGCCGCGGCCGACGCCGGCGCGGAGATGGTGATCGGCACCCGGCTCGCCGACTACGAGCAGGGAGCCTTCCGCGCCGGCCATTCGTTCGGCAACTGGCTGTTCATCTTCCTGGTGCGCGTGCTGTTCGGGGTGCGGACGCGCGACCTGTTCTCGGGCTACCGCCTGATCACCCGGCGCTTCCTGGAGGCGACGCCGCTGATCGCCCAGGGGTTCGAGGTGGAGGCCGAGCTGTCGCTCCAGGCCTCGGTGCAGCGCTTCCCGGTGGCCGAGGTGCCGGTGCGCTACCGCGCCCGCCCCAAGGAGAACCCGAGCAAGCTCCACACCTACCGGGACGGCTACCGCATCCTGCTCGCCATCCTGACCTTCTTCCGCGACTACAAGCCGATGACCTGCTTCGGCCTGCTGGCGCTCTTCTTCCTCGTCCTGTCGCTGGCCGGCGGAGCCGTCGTGGTCACCGAGTTCGTGCAGACCGGCCTGGTGCCGCGGCTCCCCCTGGCGGTGCTCTCGGCGGCCCTCTTTCTGCTCGCCGCCCTCTCCTTCGCCTGCGGCGTGCTGCTGTCGACGATCAACCGGCGGTCCGCCGAGATCGCGGCCCTGATTCCATGGAAGTAGCTTGAAGATCCTCATCGTCTACGAGACGGTCTATCCGGACTTCATGGGGGGCGTGGAGAGCCGCAACTACGAGCTGGCGGCGGCGCTCCGGAAGCGGGGCCACGAGGTGGTACTGGCCGGCTTCCGTAAGCCGCCCGCCCCCGTGGACGGACCCGGCGTGAGGTCGCTGGGCGAGCTCGCCGGCCTCTACAACGCCGCGGGCCGGCGCAGCACGCGAGGTGCCATCCGCTTCGCGCTGACCGTGCCGCGGATCGACGTGCGCGATTTCGACGTCATCGAGACGGCCAACATGCCGTACGTCCACATCTTCCCTCTGGCCGTGAAGTGCGCGCTGGCGGGCA
>QHVW01000117.1 GCA_003223675.1 Acidobacteriota bacterium | reverse complement strand
CGCCCCCCGCGAGGAGCTGCGAGACCCCGCGCAGCGCCTCCGGCCGGCTCGCCATCACGAAGTGGAAGAGGCCGGCGGTGAGCCAGAGCGTGGTCACCCCCTCGCCGGCGACCGCCGCCGCCAGCTCGCCCAGCGACAGGGCGCCGCTGCCCGGCGGGAGGACCAGCCGTCCGCCGTTGAGCAGCGCCCCCCAGACCTCGAGGGTCGCGGCGTCGAACGCGGCGGGCGCGAGCTGCAGGAAGACCTCGTCCGGGCCGAAGCGGGCGTAGTCCGTGCCGCGGACCAGCCGCGCC
>QHVW01000116.1 GCA_003223675.1 Acidobacteriota bacterium | reverse complement strand
CGGTCGAGCCGGAGGTGTACATCACGTAGGCCAAGCTCCCGCCGTCCCCCGATGTCTCCGGGAGCGGCCCGTCCGCGCAGCCGCCGGCCGGCACGCCATCGGCGCTCACGATCACCCGCGGAACGCCGGGCGGCAGCGCCGGCAGATCGGCGAGGCCCTCCTCGACCACCAGCAGGGAGATGCTGGAGTCGGCCGCCATCCAGGCCAGGCGCTCCGCCGGATACGACGCATCGAGCGGCACGTAGGCGCCCCCGGCCTTGAGGATGGCCAGCATGCCGGCCACCAGCGCGGGCGAGCGCCGGGCGCAGAGCCCCACCGGCGTCTCCGGCCCCACGCCGAGCCGCCGCAGGTGCGCGGCCAGCCGGTCCGACCGGGCGTCGAGATCGGCGTAGGAGACCGCCCCCTCCGGGGTGGTGAGGGCCACCGCCGCCGGCCGCTGCCGGGCCACCGCCGCGAACAGCCCGTGGATCGTCGCCTGCCGCGGATAGGGGGCCGTAACGCCGCTCCAGGCGCGGATCTGCGCCGCCTCCGCGGGAGCGAGCAGGGGCAGCCCGGAGAGGCGGGCTTGCGGGTCGGCGAGCCCCGCCACCAGCGTCCGCCAGTGCCCCAGCAGGCGGTCCGCCGTGGCCGGATCGAAGAGGTCGGCGTCGTACTCCAGGGTGGCGGCGAGCCCTTCGGGAGCCCGCACCACGCTCAGCGTGAGGTCGAATTTGGCCGTCCCGGTCGCCAGCGGCTCCAGGGCCATGTCCACCTCGCCCAGCCGCTGGACGGCGAGCGGCTCCTCGAGCTGGAAGACCGTCTGGAAGAACGGATGGCTCCCCAGCCGCCGCTCCGGCCGCAGCTCCTCCACCAGGCGCTCGAAGGGGACGTCCTGGTGGGCGTAGGCCCCCAGGCAGACCTCGCGCACCCGCGCCAGCAGCTCCCGCAGATCCGGGTCGCCGTCCACCGGCGTGCGCAGCGCCAGCATGTTGACGAACAGGCCGATCACCCCCTCGACCTCGGCGCGGGCCCGGTTGGCCACGGGGGAGCCGACCGGCACCGCGGGCGCGCCGGTGTAGCGCGCGAGCTGGGCCTGGAAGGCGGCGAGCAGGAGCATGAACGGCGTCACCCCTTCGCGCCGGGCCAGCCCCTCCAGCTCCAGGGCGAGCGCTGCCGGCAGCGCGGCCGCGCGCGTGCCGCCTGCACCTGAGCGCGCCACGGCCCGCGGCCGGTCGGCCGGCAGCTCCAGGTCCGGCGCGCCGGCCAGCCGCTCGCGCCACCACGCGGTCTGGGTCTCCAGCAGCTCGCCGCGCAGCCGCTCGCGCTGCCAGACGGCCCAGTCGGCGTACTGCACGGGCGGCTCGGCGAGCGGCGAGGGGCGGCCGGCGGCCAGCGTCTCGTAGAGGGCGGCCAGCTCGGCCAGGAAGATGCCGAGCGACCAGCCGTCGGCCACGATGTGATGGAGGACCAGCACCAGCTCGTGCTCGTCCGGCGCCAGCCGCAGGGCCAGGGCGCGCCAGAGGGGGCCGCGCGCGAGGTCGAACGGCGCCAGGGCCGCCGCGCGGGCCAGCCGCTCCGCCTCATCCGTCGCGCTCCCGGCCGGCAGGGCTGAGAGGTCGATCCACGCCAGGGCCGCGCCGGCGGGGAGCACGACCTGCGCGGGCTCTCCGCCGCGGTGGCGGAACACGGTGCGCAGCGCCTCGTGCCGGCGCGCGATCTCCGTGAGGACCGCTGCCAGGACGTCCGGCGCAAGAGCTCCGGAGAGGCGCGCCCGCCCCGCCAGGTGGTAGGCGGGGCTCCCCGGCTCCATCTGGTCGAGGAACCAGAGGCGGCGCTGGGCGGAGGAGAGCGGCAGCCCCGCGTCCGTGCGCGGCACCGGGAGGACCGGCGGCGCCACAGCCGTGCCGGACGCCGCGGCGATCCGCGCCGCCAGGGCCGCGACCGTGGGGTGCTGGAAGACGGCGCTGACCGGCAGGTCGACCCCGAGCAGGCGCGACACCCGCGCCAGCAGCCGGGTGGCGAGCAGCGAGTGCCCGCCGAGCGCGAAGAAGTCGTCGTCCGGGCCCACTTGTCTCGCGCCCAGCACCTCGGCGACGAGGCCGGCCAGCAGCTCCTCGACCGGGCTGCGGAAGGCCGGCGCCACGGGCGAGGCGGCCGGCGCGGCCGGCTCGGGGAGGGCTTTGCGGTCCACCTTGCCGCTGGCGGAGAGCGGCAGGGCGTCCAGCTCCACGAAGGCCGTGGGGATCATGAAGTCCGGCAGGCTCTCGCGCAGGAAGCTCCGCAGCCCGGCGGCGGCCAGGTTCTTCCCCACCACGTAGGCCACCAGCGATCGGTCGGATCCGTCGGATCGCGCCACCACCACCGCCTCGCGCACCCCCGGGTGGCGGGCGAGCGCCGCCTCGATCTCCCCCAGCTCCACCCGGAAGCCGCGCACCTTCACCTGGTGGTCGAGCCGCCCGAGGTACTCCAGCACGCCGTCCGGCCGCCGGCGGACCAGGTCGCCGGTGCGGTAGAGGCGCTCGCCGGGCCGCGTGGAGAACGGATGGGGGACGAACCGTTCAGCCGTCAGCTCCGGCCGGCCGAGATAGCCGCGCGCCAGCCCCTCGCCGGCCAGCAGCATCTCCCCCGGCACGCCGGCCGGCGCCGGCTCCCCCCGCGGATCCACCACGTAGACCCGGCCGCCGGCGAGCGGCAGGCCGATGGTCACCGGCCGGCCCGCCTCCTGGAGGGCGGACGTCGAGTAGACCGTGTCCTCCGTGGGGCCGTAGACGTTGACGATATCTCGGCCATCCCGGAGGGCGCGCCGCAGATCAACGTGATCTCACCATCCGGCAGGCCGGGGAGGGCCAGCAGATTCTCCACCACGACGAGCCGGCCGCCCCAGGAGAGGGGGGCGAAGATCTCGAACACGGAGACGTCGAAGCCGATCGAGGTGGCGCCGAGCACGCCGGCCAGATCGGCGGGCGGGTAGGCCTCGCGCGCCCAGCCCATCAGCGCCACCGGGCCGCGGTGCGCCACCGCCACCGCCTTGGGACGGCCCGTGGAGCCCGAGGTGTAGATCAGATAGGCGAGATTGGACGGCGTCCCCAGCGGCGCGGGATTCTCCGCGCTCTCCCCCGCCACGTCCGCGTCCACAGGTAGCCAGCGATCGCCGCTCTCCGCCGCCAGGAAGGGAGCCGTCTCCGCCTCGCCGATCACCACCCGGGGCGCGGAGTCGTCGAGCATCATGCGCAGCCGTTCGCGCGGATAGGCGGCATCGAAAGGCACGTAGGTCCCGCCGGCCTTGAGGATGGCGAGCAGGCCGACGATCATCCGCTCGGAGCGGCGCAGGCAGATCCCCACCCGGTCCTCGGGGCCCACCCCCAGACGCCGCAGGCGGTGGGCGAGCCGGTTGGCCCGGGCGTTCAGCTCCCTGTAGGTAAGGCGGTTTTCCCCGGAGACCACCGCCTCGGCCTCCGGGGTCCTGGTGACCTGGGCCTCGAAGAGCTGGTGCAGGAGGCGGCCGCTCAGGGGCTCGCGCTCCGGGCCGTCCCACGCCTCCAGGAACTGGCCGCGCTCGGTTTCCGAGAGCAGGGGCAGGTGCCAGAAGGGGACCTCCGGCGCCGCGGCGGCCCCCGCCAGCAGGGTCCGCAGATGGCCGAGCATGCGCTCCGCCGTGCTGCCGTCGAAGAGATCGGTATTGAATTCCAGCGACAGCATCAAGCCGCCGCGGCCGTCCTCCGCCGCGAACAGGGAGAGGTCGAGCTGCGCGCGCCGCTCCGGCAGGCGCACCGATTCCAGGGCCAGCCCGCCGAGGTCCAGGCGCGCTCCCTCCTCGCCCAGTGAGAAGGCGGCCAGCCCCTCCGGATCTCCCGGCCGCGCCCGCTGGAAGACGAGCATGGTCTGGAAGAGCGGCGGCCGGGCGGGATCGCGCATGGGCCGCAGCCTCTCCGCGATCCACGAGAAGGGGTAGTCCCCGTGCTCCATCCCCTCCAGCGCCGCGCGCCGCGCCCGGCCGAGCAACTCGCCGAAGCTTGGGCTCCCCGCCAGATCGGCGCGCAGGGGGAGGAGGTTCACGAAGTAGCCCACCAGCCCGGTCAGCTCGGGGAGCGGCCGGCCCGCCAGGGTGGCGCCCACCGCGAAATCCTCCTGGCCCGCGTAACGGCCGAGCTGCGCCTGAAAGGCGGCGAGCAGGATCATGAAAAGCGTGGAGCCGGAAGCCAACGTTCCCAGAGAGGTGACCAGCTCCGGCGAAAGGGTGATCGCCCGCGCGTCCCCCCGCCAGGTCTGCACCGGCGGCCGGGGGTGGTCGGTCGGCAGATCGAGGTCGCGCACCCCCTCCAGCCGGTCCCGCCAGTAGGACCACAGCCGCTCCCCGCGCGGGCCGGCCAGCAGCTCGCTCTGCCACTGGACGTAGTCGGCGTAGCGGAGCGCGGGCGGCTCCAGGGTCTCCCCCCGGTAGAGCGCCGCCAGGTCCCGGCCCATCACCGCCAGCGAGGTGAAGTCGGCCACGATGTGGTGGACCACCAGCAGGAGGACGGTCTCCTCCGGGCCGGTGAGGAGCCGCGCCCGCAGCAGGGGGCCCGTCTCCAGGTTGAACGGCCACCAGGCCTCTTCGGAAAGCGAGGCTTTTCCCACCTGAACGTCCGGCGGCAGATCCGCCAGCACCCGCTGCACCGGCTCGTCCCCCACCAGGGGGAAGACCGTCCGCAGCGCCTCATGCCGCCGGACCAGGGCGCCCAAGGCGCGCTCCAGCGCCGCCGGGTCCAGCCCGCGGACGCGCGCCGCCACGGCGATGTTGTAGGCCCCTCCCTCGGGCGCAAGGCGGTGGATGAACCAGAGCCCCCGCTGGCCCGCGGAGAACGGCATGTCGCCTTCCAGCCGGTGAGCCCGCAAAGGCGGCAGCTCCACCGCGGGCTCCACGCCGAGCCCCGCCAGCAGCAGGTCCGCCAGCTCCGCGACGCTGGCCCCCTGGAGCAGGTCGGGCAGCGGCACCGCGATCCCGAGCGCCCCCTCGACGCTCCCCTTGAGCTCGACCGCCGACAGCGAGTCGAGCCCCAGCCCGGTGAGCGGCTGATCGAGGCCGACCGGCGCGCCCAGCGCCGCGGACGCCCGCTCGCGCAGGTAGGCGGCGAGCATCCCCCGCCGCTCCTGGGCGGTGAGGGACGCTAGCGCCTCCCGTGTCAAGGCGGCCGCCAGCTCCGGCGCCGGATCGGCCGCCGCCAGCGCGCTCCGCCCCACCACCGGCAGCTCGTCCCGGAGGTACAAATCCCGGCAGAGCCGCCGCTGCACCTTGCCGCTCGACGTCTTCGGCAGCCCCGCCTGGCGGATCAGCACCACCTCGTGGACCTGCGCCTCGTGCTCCGCGGCCACCGCCCGCCGCACCGCCTCGGCGATCTCCTCGACACTGTCTTTCCGGTGCCGCGCCACCTCATGGACGACGACGAGCCGCTCCTCCCCGCCGATCTCCACCGGGAAGGCCGCGCCCCCTCCAGGCTGGAGATCCGGATGGCTGCGCTCCGCCGTCAGCTCGACGTCCTGCGGATAGAGGTTGCGCCCGCGCAGGATGATCAGGTCCTTGAGCCGCCCGGTGACGTAGAGCTCGCCGCCGGAGAGGAAGCCGAGGTCCCCGGTGCGCAGGAACGGCCCCTCCCCAGTGGGCAGGAAGGCGTTGAAGTCTCTCGCGGTGGCCTCTGCGTTCTCCCAGTAGCCGCGCGCCACGCTGGGGCCGGAGATCCAGATCTCCCCTTCCTCTCCCGCCGTCCGCTCCTCCCCGGTCTCCGGATCGACGGTCACGATCCGCTGCCCCAGCCAGGCCCGGCCGCAGCTCACCCGCTCCCGCTCCACCCGCGAGCCGTGGCCGCCGGTGACGAAGAGCGTGGCCTCGGCCAGCCCGTAGCAGGGGTAGAGCGCCTCGCGGCGGAATCCGCACGGCGCGAAGGCCTCGGCGAAGCGCTCCAGCGTCGAGGCGCGCACCGGCTCGGCGCCGTTGAAGGCCACCTTCCAGCTCGCCAGGTCCAGGCCCGCCAGCGCCTCGGGGGCCGCCTTGCGCAGGCACAGCTCGTAGGCGAAGTTGGGGCCGCCGCTCACCGTCCCCCGGTAGCGGCTGATCGCCTCCAGCCAGCGCATCGGCCGCTGCAGGAACGCCACCGGCGACATCAGCACGCAGCGCCCCCCCGCGTGCAGCGGCTGCAGGATGTTCCCGATCAGGCCCATGTCGTGGTAGAGCGGCAGCCAGCCCACCACCACCGAGCTCTCGTCCATGTCGAACGCGGCGCCGATCATCCGCTCGTTGTGCAGCAGGTTGGCGTGGGTGACCATCACCCCCTTCGGCGCCGCCGTCGATCCCGACGTGTACTGGAGGAAGGCGATCGACTCCGGATCGGGCTCAAAGGCGGGAGCGGCCTCCCCGGTGCTCAAGGAATCCGTGGCGATCCACCGCAGGCCGCCGAGCTCGGGCGCCACGGCGAGCAGCCCGCGCGGCTCCATGGCTCCGGCCAGGATCGCCGCCGTGGTCAGCGCCGCGCGCGGCGTCGCGTCGTGCGCGATGGCCCGCAGGCGCGACTGCGACCGGTCGTTCGGACGGGGAGGGTAGGCGGGTACGGCCACCACGCCGGCGTAGAGGCAGCCGAAGAAGGCCGCGATGAAATCGAGGCCGGGCGGGTAGAGCAGCAGCGCCCGCTCCCCCGGCGGCACCGACGCCGCGAGGGCCGCCGCCACGCCGGCCGCCCGGCGGTCGAGCTCCCCGTAGGTGAGGCTCCCCCCCTCGGATTCGCCGTCCGCCAGGAAGGTGAACGCCACCTGCGCCGGACGCTCCGCCGCGCGGGCACGCAGCAGCCCCGCGATCGTGGCCGCGCCGGCCGCCGATCCCACCGTGGGCTCTGTCATCGCCGCCCCCTCCCATTCAGTGCGAAGGGAAAAGCGATGCCCTGTAAATCCTCCGTAAGCTTCAATCAACTTCCTTTCTACGTACAGTCTTTCAAAGCGGCGGGCGGCTCAGCGGACCGCAGTCGCGGCAGCATTGAGAACCGTAAATAAGGTGTCAGTTCTTCCACCTCCCGAGACACCGCACCGGCCTGTCCCAGCGTCGCGCTCGCGATGCACTCATGTAGATAGGCGGAATGGCCGTCCCGCGAAGCGCGTTCCCCCTTCAAACGGCGACAGCGGGGTGACCGCAGAACTTCAACTTCAAGATCTCGACATATAAGAAGCCCTAGAAGTAGGAAAGGAGAATGAATGCTCGGTACTGGAATCACCGAAAGGCTGGAAGAAAACCCGCTCCGCAAGGAGCTCATCCATCATCCTTTCTTCAAGGAAGTCCGCTCCTCCGAAGCCCTGGATCGGGAAAAAGTCGGCGTCTTCCTTGGACAGTGGTGGCACCCGCTCCACTATTTTCCGCAGTTCCTCTCGCGCACCATCGACCAGGTGCCGATGCTGGAGATGAAGACGGCGATCTCGAAGATCCTCTACCAGGAGCTCGGCGAGGGTGATCCCGCGCGGGCCCACGAGCGGATCTACATCACCACCATGCGGGACGCGGGCTTCGACGAGACCACCGTCGCCGAGGCGCCGCCGTTCGCGGAGACGGCCCGCCT
>QHVW01001047.1:5508-6643 GCA_003223675.1 Acidobacteriota bacterium | reverse complement strand
CCTGACCTACGCGGTCAAGCTGGCCCACACCCTCGCCGAATTCCCTCCGGAGTGCCTGCGCAACGATCGCCGGGCGGTCTACGAGGGTCTCGGGCTGCCGCTGGAGGAGGGATTGAAGCTGGAGGCCCGGCTCGGCGCCGAGACCCTGGCCTCCGGCGAGCCCGCCGCCGGAGCGAGGGAATTCGCGGCCGGCGAGGGCAGGGGCGGCAAGCCCGGATAGGCGAGCGCCGAGGCCCCCAGCAGCACGAAGGCGATCCACAGCAGATCCGCCACCAGCAGGTGGACGATCTGGAGCCAGACCGGCGCCAGGAGCAGCACGTTCACCGTCCCCGCCAGGATCTGGGTGAAGACGAGCCCCGCCGTCCACCCACCGAAGTGCCGGGGCCCGGGCCCCAAATTCCGCTTCAGCAGCCGCAGGGCCACCACGAGGGCGAAGAGCCCGGCGGCGATGGCGATCGCGGGATGGAGGACGCGCAGGCGGATCAGCAGGTGGGCCGTGGGCGAGACGTCCTGCCGCAGGGCCTGATCGAGGGTCTGGGAGGGGAAGAGCGTGTCGCCAAGGGCGGCCGTGGCGCCGCTCACGCCGGAGACGAGCAGGCCCAGGAGCCCGGCCAGGAAGGCGCCGCTCCACCACCCCCGCCCGCGCAGCCGGAACGCCGGGCCGCCCCCCACGAGATAGGCGGTGAGGGCCAGCGCCGCCAGCAGCAGGAACGTATTGATCAGATGGGCGCTCATGACCGCGGCCCGGTTCATGGACGGGTTGTCCGCCACCAGCCGGTACTTCACCAGAGCGGCCCCCAGGGCCGCCTCCCCCACCATGAAGAACATCGACCAGACCGCCGCCTTGCGCCCGGCATGCCCCCGCGGGAGCAGCCGGAACGCCCCCACGACCAGCCCCACGACCAGCAGCAGGGCGATGCCGCTGGTCAGGCGGTGGGAGAATTCGATGACCGTCTCGATCCGGGGGGACTGGGGCAGGATCTCCCCATTGCACGTCGGCCAATGGCTGCCGCACCCCGCCCCGGAGCCGGTAGCCCGCACGATCCCCCCCCAGAGGACGACCAGGACGTTGAAGGCGAGGGTGAGCCAGGCGTAGCGGGTGAAGCGGGTCATGGGGGGATCATATGCGACTCCG
>QHVW01001047.1:0-5409 GCA_003223675.1 Acidobacteriota bacterium | reverse complement strand
GGGAAGCCCCGACACCGTGATACCCTGCCGCCGATTCTCGTAGTCTCAGGATAAAAGCTCTTCAGGAGAAGACGGATGAGCTATCTGGTGGCTCGGAATCTGAGAAAACGGCAGACGCCCGCGGAGAGGGCGATGTGGACGATCCTGCGCGACCGGCGGCTGCGGGACCTGAAATTCCGGCGCCAGTTCCCGATCGGACCGTTCATCGCGGATTTCTGCTGCTGGGAGATCCGGCTGGTGGTCGAGCTGGACGGCGAGGTCCACGCGGAGCAGACGGAGCGGGACCGGGAGCGGGATACCTTTATTCGGGGATCGGGGTTTACGGTGATGCGGTTCCCCAACGACCGGGTGTTCGAGGATGTGACGGGGGTGATCGAGGAGATTCTGGCGTTCGCTCGGAAGAAGCGGTGGATCTTCTGAGCTTCCCCCCACCCGGAACCTCACCCCTGTCCCCTCTCCCATTGCCCTCCCACCGTCCGGGAGAGGGGGACTTGGCTGGGGCGGTGTTGCCCATAGGAGGCCGGCTTAAAAAAGAGGCCATCCGACGGATCCGACCGATAACGCCTCCTACAAGCACCATCGCCTCAGCAGGGTCCCCCTCTCCCGGTCGGCGGGAGGGCGATGGGAGAGGGGACAGGGGTGAGGTTCCGGGCGGGGGGACGCTACCTCTTCCGCAACCCCCGATTCCTTTTCCCCTCCTCCCCCTTCCGCCTCTTGCTCGCCGCCCACGAGCAGATCGGGCACGCATCCAGGTCGTGGTACAGCGCCGGGCAGTATTGGCGACCGAAGTAGATGATCTGAAGGTGGCGCTTCCCCCAGGTCTCCTCGGGGAAGAGGCGCTTGAGGTCGTGCTCGGTGGTCTCGACGTTCTTGCCGCGGGTCAGGCCCCAGCGGGTGGCCAGGCGGTGGATGTGGGTGTCGACCGGGAACGCCGGCTGATCGAAGGCCTGGGTCATCACCACCGAGGCCGTCTTGTGGCCCACGCCGGGGAGCTCCTCCAGCTCCTCCATCGTGCGCGGCACCTGCCCGCCGTGCTTCTCCACCAGGATCTCCGAGAGCCGCTTGAGGTTCCTCGCCTTGCCATCGGTCAGGCCGATGCGGCGGATGAGGTGCCGGATCTCCTCGACCGGCAGAGCCGCCATCCGCTCGGGAGTCGAGGCGCGGGCGAACAGGGCGGGGGTCACCTCGTTGACCAGCTTGTCCGTGGTCTGGGCCGAGAGGACCACCGCCACCAGCAGCGTGAACGGGTCCCGGTGCTCCAGGGGGATGTCGACGGAGGGGAACAGCTCGTCCAGGATCTCGCCGATGCGTTGCGCTTTCTCTGGTCGCGTCATGCGAGGCGAATTTCTATCACACCGCCACCTCATGGTCGCGATCGGCGCGCTCGGAAGGAACCTCGAGATCGCGGACCGAGCGGTCGAGCAGGGTGCCGAGGCCGATCAGGGTGAGGGCGCAGCCAACGGCGAGCGCTACGGCCACCAGAAATCCCAGGCGGGCGTTCGCGGGGACTTGGGAGATCCCCAGGATGCCGAACCCCGCCGCGATGGCCGACGTGTCCGCCACGATCGCCGGTCCGCACTCGGCGATGCGCAGAACATCGCGGTGGCGACTCCGAGGGGGATCCCCGTCCAGCCCATCAGCCCGAGCATCCAGGCCACCGCCACGGACGAGGGCAGGGCGATCAGGAAGCCCACCCAGAGCGAGCGGTAGAGGATCGTCACCACCAGCCAGCAGCCGAGCTGGGAGAGCGGCTGCGAGTAGACCTGGGTCTGCACGATCGCCGGGATCATCGCCTGGCTCACCGCGATGTCGCCCGCGAAGCCGATGTGCACCCCCAGCGGCTCCAGGTGATCCCGGGCGTAGCCCCGCGCCGCCTTCATCAGGCGGTCGACCTGCTTGTAGTCGGGGTCCTTGAGGAAGAGGGTGATCACCCCCTGGCGGCGGGCGTCGTCGATCACCTCGCGGCGCCGGGGGACGCTGCGCACCTCGTCGAACCAGTGGAGCAGGTCCGCCACCCCTGCGGCCGAGTCGGGGATGCCCATCCGTTTCGGATCGCGGGCGTGCTTCAGGAAGGAGACCGTCGCCAGTTGCGAATACGGGCCGATGGCGCCGCCCACGCGCGGCTGGCGGCCCAGGAAGGCCTCGAAGTCGCCGATCGCCCGCAGGGTCTGGGGATCGAGGAGCGGCCCCGGCGTCCCCTCCCAGATCTCCCCGAGCTTCCCGTTCCATCGCGAAAGGTCGAGCTGGACCTGCAGCAGGTGGGTGCCGTTGAACAGCCGGTTGACCTCGGCGGTGTCCTTGCGGAACGGGCTCCCGGGGGCGAAGCCGCCGATCCAGGAATCCTGCACCTGGAGGCGGCCGACCCCCAAGCTGACCACCAGGCTGGCGATGGCGAGCGCCGCCAGGGTGCGCCGGGGGGAACGAAAGAGGGGGGCGAAGAAGCGCCGGAAGCGCGCCGAGGGCGCGGCGCTCGTCCCCACGGGCCGCCGCAGGGCCGAGGGGGGGAGCAGCGCGAGGATGGCCGGACCCACCATCTGCGACCAGAACAGGCAGAAGATGAGCCCGGCGCCGGCGAACAGCCCGAAGCTGCGGACGGCGACCAGCGGCGTGGACAGGAAGGAGAGAAAGCCGATGATCGTGGTCAGGGTGGAGAGCACGTTCGGCCGGCTCATCTGCGACAGCAGGACCCGCACCGTCTCCGGATGGCGGCGGTCGGCCTCGCCGGGCTCCGGTCCCAGGAGCTGCTGGTAGCGCCAGAAGAGGTGGATCTCGTCCGCGAGCGCCAGGGTGGTCAGGATGATCGGCAGGATGGCCGTGGTCAGGTAGACCGGCACGCCGAGCCATCCCATGAGGCCGAAGGTGAAGGTCTGGGCGGCGGCGAGTTGGAACATCCCCTGCCAGACCCCGGCCATGCGCCGGCAGCCGAGCCAGAGCATGAAACAGATGACGGCCATCGACAGCGGCAGGAGGAATTTCAGGTCGTCGAGGATGTGGAGGCCGAGCAGCGACTCGGCCATCGGCGCCCCCACGACCCGGATGCGGTTGCCCGGCGCCGCGAACCTCCGGCTGACCTCGACGATGCGGCGGCAGAGGGCGACCCGGTCCGCCGCCGCGGCGTTGGTGCCCGCGGAAGCGCCGACGTTGGGCGCCGCGACCATTCCGGCGTCGTGGGGACGACGTCGAGGAATGGGCGGAAGTTGAGCGTGCCGGGGTAGACGCGGTCCCGCTTTTCGGTGGCGAGGCTGGTGACCCCGCCGGCGGGGACTCCGGCGACCTTCTCCAGGGCGGTGGTCAGATCCTTGACCCGGCGCAGGGTCTCGTTATTGAAGATGCCGTCCGGCCGCGGCGTCTGGAGCACCACCACGATGGGATCGCGCAGCCCGAAGTGCCGGCGCACCTGGGCGTCGAATTCCACGGCCGGATCGCCGGGGGGGACCAGGGCGTGACCGTCCGTGCGGAGCTGCAGCCGCAGCAGGCCGGGCGCGGCGAGCAGCGTCAGGATCACGAAGGCGAGGATGGTCCCCCGCGGATGGTCGATCGCGAAATAGGCCAGCCGGTCGAACCCGAAGGCGGAGCCGAAGCGGGTGCGAAGGCGGTCAGGGGCGGAAGGGCGGGTCACGGCGGGGGAGATCTTCACACAAGTGTGGTGCCCCGGGGAGGCCCGGTGAGGTCAGAGCCCTCGGGTCGTCCTGCCCTCCGAAGCCTCACCCCCTGGCCCCCTCTCCACTTCGTGGAGAGGGGGAACCTGTCTTCAAGATCCTGCCGGGCTCGACAACACCTTCCTACGCGGGCCCTCCCTCTCCACGAAGTGGAGAGGGACCGAGGGTGAGGCTTCGGAGGGCAGGACGCCTCAGAAGGCAGGGAGGCCGAGACGCCGTACATACACGAAGGGCGGCCTGCGGTCGCCCCATCCACCCTCGCCCCACTCTTCCGCCCTCTCCGCTCTCGAAGAGGGCGACCGCTGGCCGCCCAACTCCTTTTTTCAATTCCTGGGTTAGAGCCTCGGCGGGCCGCTCGGTCCGCTGGTGGGCCCGCCGGCAGATCCGCCCGTCCTCCCCTGCGTCTTCTTGACCGCGCTCAGAATGCCGATCCCCACCAGGCAGATCACGCCCACGGCGATCCACATCGAGGGGACGCCGGCCAGATGGGCCCCCAACGCCAGCCCGATGACCAGAATGATGAAGCCGATGAGATATACGCCGAACGAGGACGACATGTGCGCTCCTCCTGGTTTCCGCAGATGGAAGCGGACCGGCGCGAACCGGTCCGCGGCGTCCTCAGATTGAATTCAAAACCCGGGCCAACTTCAGGCGCGGCTGTCCCAGAGCACGTCCGGGATCCCCCGCTTGAGGTTCTCGTAGCGGGCCATGACGAAGAGGGCGTCGGAGAGGCGGTTCAGGTAGCGGACCACGAAGGGACCCACGGGCTCCTGGCGCGCGAGAGCGACGGCCAGGCGCTCTGCCCGGCGGCAGACGGTGCGGGCCACGTGGAGCTGCGCCGCGCCGGCCGATCCCCCCGGCAGGTGGCCTTGTCCTCCTCCAGGATGCAGAGGTCCGAGCCGACGTTGAACAGCTCGTTCTGCACCCGCGCCAGCGTCTCGGCGAGCTTGGGCTCAAGCCCGAGGGCGATGGCGGCGCCGATCTCCGAGCTCAGCTCGTCGACCGTCCCATAGGTCTCGATGCGGACCGAGTCCTTCGGCACCCGCTGCCCCCCGCCGAGGCCGGTCGTTCCGTCGTCTCCAGTGCGGGTGTAGACCCGGGTGATGCGCGGCATGGCGTCTTCTCCCCTTGAGGAGGTGTAAGCTATCCGAGCCCTGGCCGGGGAGCAATGCCGCCATGAAACCGCTCCCCGATCCCCACTGCGACGACGCCCCCGTCCGCAACGCCTCGCCCGACGAGGTGATGCGCACCTGCCCCAACTGCGGCCGGCGTCTGGAGGAGCGGAAGTGCAAGCTGTTCTGCCCGGAGCCCCGGTGCGGTTTTTATCTCTCCTGCGCGGATTACTACTGAGCCTTGGGAGTCTCCGAGCCGGCCCTCTCCTCGCGCGTCGCGCCCCTCTGCTCCGCGCAAGGCGCCCTCTGATTCGCGCACAGCGCCCATTGATCCGGGGATCGCGGATCTCGGAGGGCGGCGGTGGCTCAATGAGATTCCGGAGCGCAATTGGCGGGGGGCCTGTGGAAGAATGGCTCGCCGCAGGCGATCCCCGGGTCTTTGGAGATACGGATCATGATGTCCTTCCGCGGAAACTACTTAGGCCGTCTCGCCCTGCCCGTCAGCTCCGTCTGGCTGGTGGGGGACGTCGCCGAAGCCAAGGGGCGGCAGGCTCTCTATCTCGACAAGCCGCCCGAGATCCTCACCTCGCTCCGCGAAACCGCCCTCGTCCAGAGCGTCGAGTCATCCAACCGGATCG
>QHVW01000115.1 GCA_003223675.1 Acidobacteriota bacterium | reverse complement strand
CCTTCATCGACACCGCCGGCGCCTATCCCGGCCTCGACGCCGAGGAGCGCGGCCAGGCCGAGGCCATCGCCCGCAATCTCATGGAGATGGCCGTGCTGGAGGTGCCGATCATCGTCACCGTCACCGGCGAGGGGGGGAGCGGCGGCGCGCTGGCCCTCGGGATAGGGGACCGCGTGCTCATCCTCGAATACGCCACCTACTCGGTGATCTCTCCGGAAGGGTGCGCCGCCATCCTCTGGAAGGACCAGGACAGGAAGGCCGAGGCCGCCGAGGCGATGAAGATGACGGCTCCCGACCTCCTCGCCCTGGGCGTGGTGGACGAGATCATCCCCGAGCCCCCCGGCGGCGCCCACACCGATCCGGAGGCCACCTGCCGCCGGGTGGGGGACACGGTCGAGCGCGCCCTCCAGGACCTCTCCCGCATCTCGGCCAAAGAGCTGATCGCCCGCCGCTACGAGAAGTTCCGAAGCCTCGGCGCGTTCGACGAGGGATAGCCGGTTTTGATCTCACCGGTGGAGTGGGTGGCCGCGCCGGTGCCGGAGAGCGCCGCCGGCCTGGAGCTGGCCGGGCGTCCGGCGTGGCTGGCGCCGCTGCTGGCCCGGCGGGGGGTCGAGGACGCCGCCGGTGCCGAGCGTTTCCTCAAGCCCTCTCTCGATCAGCTCCACGATCCCTTCCTGCTCGCCGGCATGGAGGAGGCGGTGGCCCGGCTGCTCGACGCCCGCGACCGCAAGGAGACGGTGGCCATCGTGGGCGATTACGATGTGGACGGCATCTCGGCCACGGCGCTGCTGCTCGCCGTCTTCAACGCCTGCGGCATCCAGGCGAAGCCGATCCTGCCGCACCGGCTGCGCGAGGGGTACGGCTTCCAGGCCGTCCACGTGGAGAGGGCGCGCGCGCAGGGGTGCGGTCTGATCGTCACCGCCGACTGCGGCAGCTCGTCGGCCGAGGCGGTGGAGCGGGCGCTGGCGGCCGGGATGGGCGTCATCATCACCGATCACCATCTCCCCGGCTGTGAGCTGCCGGCGGGGACGCTCCACATCAATCCCCACCAGCCGTGCTGCACCTATCCCTTCCGGGACCTGGCGGCGGTGGGGCTGGCCTTCAAGCTGGCGCTGGCCTTGGCCGGACGGTGCGGCAAGCCGCTCGACCCGGCGCCGCTGCTGCGGGTGGCCTGTCTGGGCACCATCGCGGACCTGGTGCCGCTCCACGGCGAGAACCGGGTGATCGCCGCCCTCGGGCTCAAGGCGCTGGCCGGGGCGCGCTCGCACGGTCTCAAGGCATTGATCGAAAAGTCCGGCATGAAGCCGCCGTTCACCGCCGCGGACGTGGGGTTCCGCATCGGCCCGCGGATCAACGCGGCCGGGCGGCTGCACGATCCCGAGCGGGCCCTGGAGCTGCTGCTGAGCCGGGACGCCGGCCGGGCCGCGGCGCTGGCGACCGAGCTCGACGGCTGGAACCGCGAGCGGCAGGCGACGGAGACGCGGGTGGTGGAGGAGGCGCTGAGGATCTTCACCGCGCGCTCGCCCCTGCCGCCGGTGCTGGTGGCCTGGAGCGAGAGCTGGCACAAGGGGGTGGTGGGGGTGGCGGCCGGCCGGGTGGCGAAGGACCTCCATCGTCCGACCGTGCTGCTGGCGGTCGAGGGGGAGACGGCGACCGGCTCCGGACGCAGCGTGCCGGGCATCGAGCTGCACGGTTTCCTCCACGCCTGGAAGGAGCGGATGGAGCGCTTCGGCGGTCACGCCCAGGCGGTGGGGCTGACGCTGAGGACGGAAGCGTTGGAGGGGATGCGGCGGGAGTGGGAGGAGGCGGGCGGCGACTGGCCCGCGGAGCTGCTGGCGCGGCGGATCGAATACGAGCTCCACCTGCCGCCGGCCGCGGTCTCGCCGGATCTCCTGGCGCATCTGGCGGCGCTGGAGCCGTTCGGCCAGGGGAACCTCCGGCCCGTCCTGCGCACCGGGCCGCTGCGCGTCGAGGGGGAGCCGCGCGCCTTCGGCAACGGCCACCTCTCGGGGCGCGCCCGGGGAGAGGACGGCGCGGCGGTGAATTTCGTAGGATGGCGATGGGGGGAGCGCGCGGGGAGCCTGCGCGGCCGCTTCGAGGTCCTCGCCTGCGTCGAGGACGACACGTACCGCGGCGGTCCGGTGCTGCGCCTGGTCGACAGCCGGCCCGCCTCTCCAGGGACCAGCGTCTAAATCGATCGCCCATGCCACGCAAAGCCCGCTCTCCGTTCGCCGGCATTCGCAAGCTGCTGCTCGCCGTCCTGGTGCTCGTCGTGCTCGGCATCGCCGGGCTCTTCCTGTTCGGCAAGGCGGGCCAGCGGCCGGAGAAGCCGCAACGCACGACGGAGGAGGAGACCCGCGGGCCCAAGGGGATGACCCTGATCGGCGAGGACTTCGACTACACCTTCACGGAGGGGGCGCGCCCCATCTTCCACATCAAGGGGGTGAGCATCAAGGCCGACCGCGAGGGGACGATCTACCTCGACCGCGTGGCCGTCACTCTCTGGGACCGCCAGGGGCGCATCTTCCATATGGAGAGCCGCAAGGCGAGCTTCAACCGCGAATCGAACGAGGGGCTGCTGCAGGGGAACGTGGTCCTGCGCGGCCCGGAGAGCCTCGAGCTGCACACCGCCCGGCTCAACCTCCAGCAGAAGGGGGACGTGGTGGTGAGCGACGTGCCGGTCGAGATCCACTACGGGGGCAAGTACATCGCCCACGCCGGCAAGATGACGGTCGACATCCCCGGCGAAAATTACGCCCTTCAGGGGGGCGCCCGGGTGGAGAGCGTCCCCGGGGTGGTCCCCGCGGTCTCGCTCAGCGCGCAGCGGCTGGTCTACGACCGCCAGCAGCACTGGCTCCGCGCCGAGGGGGGGACCGGCCTCCGGCGCGGGGCGGACTGGCTGTCGGCGGTGCGGATCTACGGCAACCTGTCGGAGGACGAGACGACGCTCACCTTCGTCCACGCCTTCTGGGAGATCTCGGGGGAGACTCACTCCACGGCGCCGCCGGCGCCCGGCAAGCCGCCGACCGTCCCCACGACCGTTCGCTTCAAGGGGGGGAAGGATCTGGTGGTGGCCTTCCAGCCCGAGCAGAAGGGGGCGCAGCCGAACCAGCCCAGCCGGGTGGAGATGGAGGCGCCGGATGGCGGCAAGGTGCAGATGGACTCGGTGGGCGGCGGCATGGTGCGCACCCTGACCGCCCGGCGGATCGGCGGCTCGCTGGAGAACCGGGTGCTCAGCTCGGCGGACGCCGTGGGCGGCGTCGAGATCCGCGAGGTGTCCAAGGGGCCGGACGGCAAGGCCGTCCTGCGCCAGGCCACCGGACAGCGGGGAGCGGCCAGCTTCAAGCCGGACGGCCAGATCGCCACCATGGACCTGGTCAACAACGTGGTCTACCACGACGGCCAGGCCACCGCCATGGGGGACCGCGGCGCCATCGACATGGACCAGGCGCGCGGCGAATTCGTGGGCAATCCGGTGGTGGTGACCAGCGACCGCGGGCGCATCGAGGCCCCGCGCATGGTCTACAACACCGACCAGCAGATCGTGAACGCCCGCGGCGGCGTCAAGGCCCTGCTCACCAAAGTGGAGGAGACGGAGCTCTCGGGCACGCC
The DNA here is from genome assembly GCA_003223675.1 of Acidobacteriota bacterium. Taxonomy (GTDB): domain Bacteria; phylum Acidobacteriota; class Thermoanaerobaculia; order Multivoradales; family UBA5704; genus DATARR01. The sequence continues at coordinate 8,450 of QHVW01000115.1, read as the reverse complement.
GATTGCTAGCGGCCAAGGCCCGGTGCATGTAGAGTCGCAGGAGGCGTTCTGGCGCCAGCAGCCGTCCTCGTTCATCTTCCGCGGCGACGTGCGGGCCTGGCGGGGGGACAATCTGCTCCTGGCGCCCGAGCTGCGGGGGGACAAGACGGCGGACCAGCTCACCGCCACGGGCGGGGTGAAGACGCTCTTCTATCCCACCCAGGAGCAGTCCCAAAAGGCGGGGACAACCGCTGGAGCCAGTGCGAAGCCGGGAGCCAAGCCGACGCCAATCCAGGCCTCGGCCAGCGAGCTCCAGTACACGCAGAAGTCGGGGGTGCTGATCTACACCGGGAACGTGCGGGTGGACCAGGAAGGGAAGACGATCACGTGCCAAAAAATGGAGGTCGATCTCGGCGCCGACCATCAGGCAAAGACCATGATCTGCACCGGCGACGTCAAGGTGAACGACCCCAAGGTCGGGCGCAAGATCGCGGGTCAGAAGGCGGTCTACCAGACCGCCCTGCGGCAGGTGGAGATCACCGGCGAGCCGGTGGTGATGAACGACAAGGAAGGCAACCAGGTGCGCGGCAAGCGGGTGCTGTACTACGTGGACGACGGCCGGGCGGTGGTCCAGGGCAAGGAGGGGGAGGAGAGCCCGTCCCCCATGATGACCTCGCCCCCGAAGCCGCAAGCCCCGAAGCCGCCGGGCCAGGGCCGGAGCCAGGGACATTGGAGATGATCGAGCTGGAAGCCGTTCCGCCGGCCGAGGCGGTCGAGACCCGCAAGCTCTGGACCACCAGCCTGCGCAAGGTCTACCGCGGCCGGGCCGTGGTGCAGGACGTGTCGATCGAGGTCGGCCCGGGGGAGATCGTGGGCCTGCTGGGCCCAAACGGCGCCGGCAAGACCACCACGTTCTACATGGTGGTGGGGCTCACCCCGCCCGATTCCGGGACGGTCCAGCTCGGCGACGAGGACATCACCGAGCTGCCCATGTACCTGCGGGCGCAGCGGGGGATCAGCTACCTCCCCCAGGAGCCGTCGGTCTTCCGCCGCATGTCGGTGGAGGACAACCTGCGGGCCATCTTCGAGACGCTCGACCTCTCGCACGCCGAGCAGGAGCGGCGCATCGACCAGCTCATCGCCGACCTCGGGCTCTCGAAGGTGCGGCGCACCCGCGGGGCCCTGCTCTCGGGCGGCGAGCGGCGGCGGGTGGAGATCGCGCGGGCGCTGGTGATCAGCCCATGGTATATCCTTCTCGACGAGCCGTTCGCCGGCATCGACCCGATCGCGGTGCTCGACATCCAGGGGATCATCCGGCATCTCAAGTCGATGGGGATCGGCATCCTGATCACCGACCATAACGTGCGGGAAACATTGAAAATAACCGACCGGGCCTATATCATCAACAACGGCGAGATCCTGCGCTCCGGCACTCCGCTGGAGCTGTCGACCGACCCGCAGGTGCGGAAAATCTATCTCGGCGAGGACTTCACTCTGTAGGCAGGGCATGGCTGAATGGCGTTAGAGCAGAAACTTTCCCTGAAGCTGGCGCAGAAGCTGGTGATGACGCCTTCGTTGCAGCAGGCGATCAAGCTTCTGCAGATGACTCGCATGGAGCTCGACACGCTGCTCACCCAGGAGCTGGTGGAGAATCCGGTCCTGGAGGAGTCGGGGGACGTCGCCGAGGACGAGACGCCGCAGGCCGAGGAGGCCGCGCCCCCCGAGCCGCCGGCCAACGGCGAGGGGCTCGACCACACCGAGTCGATGGAGAACATCGACCTCGACGCCTACTTCGATCGAGAACAGCCTCACCCGCGAGGCCGACCTCTACGACCACCTCCTCTGGCAGCTCCACATGGCGGAGGTCACCCCCCGCCAGCGCGAGATCGTCGAGCTGATCATCGGCAACCTCAACCCCGACGGCTTCCTGGTCGCCACCCCCGAGGAGATCCGCGCCATGGGGGACGCCGAGGGGCTCCAGTACACCCTGGAGGAGGTGGAGGAGGCGCTGGCCATCGTCCGCGCCTTCGACCCGCCGGGCATCGCCTGCAACGACCTCCGCGAGAGCCTGCTCCTGCAGATGGACATCAGGGAGATCCCCCAGGGCTCCCTGGCGCGCCGCATGGTCGACGAGGCCTGGGACCTCTTCCTGCGCCGGCAGTTCCCCGCCGTGGCCAAGAAGCTGGGGGTCGAGCTGCCGGAGCTGGAGGCGGAGATCGAGGTCATCCGCACGCTGGAGACCCACCCCGGCCGGCAGTTCAGCACCGACCGGCCGCACTACATCGAGCCGGACGTCTTCGTCCGCCGGGTGGGGGACGAGTACGTCATCCAGCTCAACGACGACGGCCTGCCGCGGCTGCGCGTCAGCCGCGCCTACCGGCGCATGCTGCAGACCATGCGCAGCGAGGGGCGGCAGACCGAGGCGCAGCAGTTCATCAAGGACAAGATCCGCTCGGCGGTCTGGCTGATCAAGAGCCTCGACCAGCGCCAGCGCACGATCTACAAGGTGGCGGCGTCGATCGTCCGCCAGCAGCGCGAGTTCCTCGACCGCGGCATCGAGCACCTGCGGCCGATGGTGCTGCGCGACGTGGCCGAGGACATCGGCATGCACGAGTCGACGGTCAGCCGGGTGGTCTCCAACAAGTACATCCACACCCAGCGCGGCCTCTTCCCGATGAAGTTCTTCTTCCACAGTGGCATCGACCGGGAGTACGGCGACAACATCTCCTCGCTGACCGTCAAGCGCAAGATCGAGCAGCTCATCCAGGCGGAGGACCCCAAGCGCCCCCTCTCCGACAGCGAGCTGATGCGGATCCTGAACCGCGAGGGGATTCAGATCGCCCGCCGCACCGTGGCCAAGTACCGGGACGAGCTGAGCATCCCCTCTTCGACCGACAGGAAGCAGATCTTCTAGCAGGCCCCGCGGGGAGGAGGACGACATGAAGACCGAGATCATCGGCCGCAACACCCCCATCGACGACCAGCTCCGCAAAGTGGTGGAGCAGAAGCTCAAGAAGCTGGAGAAGCTCCTCGTCGAGCCCATCGAGGCCCGGGTCACCCTGATCACCGAGAAGCACAGCCACGTGGCCGACCTCCACGTCACCCACCGCGACGGCGTCCTCCAGGGCACCGAGGCCACCGACGGCAGCTTCCAGGAGGCGGTGCAGCGCGCCGTGGCCAAGGTGGAGGAGGCCGCCCGCCGCACCCACCAGAAGCGGGTCGCCCGGCGGCGCGGCGCGACCGACCGCAACGCCCGGAGCCATCGCTGGCCGGTGGAGGTCCTGGGCGCCGACAGCGTGGGCGAGGGGCGGGCGCCGCGGGTGATCGAGACCAGCCAGATCTCCATCAAGCCGATGACCCTCGATGAGGCGGCGCTGGAGCTCGACGTCTCCGAGCACGGCTTCGTGGTCTTCCGCGACTCCACCAGCGACCGCTTGAGCGTCCTCTACAAGCGCAAGGACCGGAACTACGGGCTGATCGCCCCTGAGCTCTGACGTGGGGCTCGGCGCGCTGACCCGGCCGGACCTGGTCTTCCCCGACCTGCCGGCCACCGACTCGCAGGGGGTGCTGCGCGACCTGGCCGGCCGCGTGGCGGCCCAGGGGCTGGTGAAGAACGGCGAGGAGCTGTTCCAGAGCCTGTGGGAGCGCGAGCAGCTCGGCTCGACCGGCATCGGTCAGGGGGTGGCCATCCCGCACTGCAAGCTCAAGGGGCTGGCGCGCGGCGTGGTGGCGGTCGGCCTGGTGCCCGCGGGGGTGGATTTCGGCGCCGTCGACCAGCAGCCGGTCAAGGTCTTCTTCCTGGTCGTCTCGCCCGCCGAGGCCCCCGCCGAGCACCTGCAGATCCTGGCCGCGATCTCGCGCTGGATCCGGGCGGACCAGCATGCCGGCCGGCTGCTCACCCTGCACGATCCGGCGGCGGTGTACGATCTCCTGCGGGAATGAGGGCAGGCTGATGGAATACGGAGCGATCGAGGGCGCCGTGCCGGTGGCCGAGCTGATGGGGGAGGAGCTGAGCTACCTCCGCCTGAGCGTGCTGTCGGGCGGGTCGCACCTGGACAACCTGATCACCCATCCGCGGGTGCAGAAGCCGGGGCTCGCCTTCGCCGGCTACTACGAGTACATCAAGCCGGGCCGGGTGCAGATCGTCGGCGAGAGCGAGACCGAGTACCTGAAGACCCTCACCGAGGAGGAGCGGCACGAGCGGCTCGACCGCATCACCAGCCTGCCGGTGCCGGTGTTCGTGATCACCAAGGGGATCGCGCCGCTCCCCGGCTTCCTCTCCCTCTGCCAGAACCGCGAGGTCCCCGTCCTCTCCTCGCCCGCCCTCTCCTCGACCGTCATCAAGGGGATCAGCTACTTCCTGGAGGACCACCTGGTCCCCTCCACCTCGCTGCACGGCGTGCTGCTGGAGATCTACGGGCTCGGCGTGCTGCTGATCGGCGAGAGCGGGGTGGGCAAGAGCGAGTCGGCCCTCGACCTCATCACCCGCGGCCACAGCCTGGTGGCGGACGACAAGGTGGCGGTCAAGCGCTACCCCAACGGCGAGCTGGTCGGCTACAGCGAGGGGCCGCTGCGGCACCATATGGAGCTGCGGGGGATCGGCATCATCAACGTCCAGGACCTCTTCGGCCTCGCCTCGGTGCGCGAGCGGACGACCATCGACCTGGTCGTCGAGCTGGAGCACTGGCAGGACGGCCGCGCCTACGAGCGGCTGGGCCTGGACGAGTCCGTGTTCCACATCCTGGAGACCCCCGTCCCCTACATCCGCATGCCCGTCGCCATGGGGCGGAACATCAGCATCCTGGTCGAGATCGCGGCGCGCAACCACGTGCTGAAGCTGCAGGGCCACCACTCCGCCCGGGAGTTCGCCCGCAAGCTCGAGGCCCAGCTTGAGCGAAATCGAAAAGGCCCCACCCGGTAATCTCCCCGGTAATCTCGGAAGAGCCCGGCTGGTCATCATCACCGGCCTCTCGGGGTCGGGCAAGAGCGTGGTCGCCAAGTGCTTCGAGGACCTCTCGTACTACACGGTGGACAACCTCCCCCTGCCGCTGCTGCGCCAGTTCCTGGACAACCCCCTGGAGCTGGCGGGGGGGACCGACCGCATCGCCGTGGTCACCGACGTGCGCGCCCCCGGCTTCGCCGAGGAGCTGCCGCGGCTGTTCGCCGAGATCGACCGCGAGCGGATCGAGCCGCGCCTCCTCTTTCTCGAAGCGTCTGATGAAGTGCTGGTGCGCCGGTTCTCGGAGACCCGGCGCCCCCATCCGCTGGCGGCCGACCGGCCGGTGATCGAGGGGATCCGCCGCGAGCGGGAGCTGCTGGCCGAGATGCGGGCCCGCGCCGACATGGTGTTCGACACCAGCGGCTGGTCGATCCACGAGATCCGCAGCCAGGTCTACCGCGAGTTCGCCAGCAACCCCGGCGAGGAGCCGGGCATGGTAGTCTCCCTGGTAAGCTTCGGCTTCAAGCACGGCATCCCGTACGGCACCGACCTGCTGTTCGACGTGCGGTTCCTGCCCAACCCCCACTTCGTGCCGGGGCTGCGCGAGCAGACGGGGCAGGACGAGGGGGTGCAGTCCTACCTCGACCGGCAGCCGGACTTCGGCGAGCTGGTGGAGCGGCTCACGGACCTCCTGGCGTACCTGCTGCCGCGTTACCGCCGGGAGAACCGGAGCTACCTCTCGGTGGCCATCGGTTGCACGGGGGGGCGGCACCGGTCGGTGGCGGTGGCCGAGCGGCTGAAGGCGGCGCTGGAGGAGCAGGGGTGGCCGGCGCGCGTGATCCACCGGGATGTCTCACGGTAGGCGCGCCGGTGCGGAAAGGAATCGGAAGCCCGGCCGGCGGGTTAACAGTCAAGGGATATTGTTCGAGGCGATGATCGGAAAATTGATCCTTACGCACGGCGGCCTGGCCCGGGAGCTCCTGGCCGCGGCCAGCGTGATCTCAGGCTCCCTGAGCGGCTTCGAGGCGCTGTCGCTCGACTGGAGCGACGGTTTCGACGAAGCCCGGACCAAGGTGGCCGCGGCTCTGGAGCATCTGGACCAGGGGCAGGGGGTGCTTATCCTGACCGACATGTACGGCGGCACCCCCTGCAACATCGCGATGACCTTCTTCCAGTCGGGGAAGGTCGAGGTGCTGACCGGCGTGAACCTCCCCATGGTCCTCCGCCTGGCCTGCCAGACGGGAGGGGACAAGGGGACGGTCTCGGACCTCGCTCACTGGCTGCAGGACAAGGGGCAGCGCAGCGTCTGCCTGGCGGGGGAGATGGGGAACGGCAAGGCCTGCGCCCCGAAGTGTGAGGCCCCGCAGCCGGTACCGGCCGGGGCCGCGAAACGGGGTGGAGAGACGGCATGATCGAGCGCGAGACGGAGATCGTCAACCGTCTGGGCCTCCACGCGCGGGCCGCTGCGAAGCTGGTGCACACCGCCGGCGCCTTCCAAGCCCGAGTCACCGTCGCCAAGGACGGCGAGGAGGTCGACGCCAAGAGCATCCTGGGGGTCCTGCTGCTCGCGGCGGGGCAGGGGAGCTGTGTCATGGTGCGTTGTGAAGGAGAGGACGAAGAGGAGGCCATGCGGGCCGTCACCAGGCTCATCGCCAACCGGTTCGACGAGGAGAGCTGATGGCCGATACGGAGATGCGGATTCTGGAGGGCATGGGGGTGTCCGGCGGCATCGCCATCGGACGCGCCGTCTGCCTGGAGACCCGGGGACCGGAGGTCTTCCGCCTGCACATCCCCGAGACCCAGGTGGACAACGAGGTCTCCCGCCTGCGCGAGGGGGTCGAGCACGCCCGCGGCGAGCTCAAGCGCCTGCGCCACCGCGCCGAGGAGGACCTCGGCAACGACTTGGCGGCGATCTTCGACGCCCATATCCTCCTGCTCTCCGACGCCAAGTTCCTCGGCCGGGTGGAGGAGCGCATCCGCAACCATCAGGTCAACGCCGAGTGGGCCGTCCACAAGACCGCCGAGGAGCTCGACAACCGCTTCGCCCACATGGACGACCCCTACATCCGCGAGCGCAGCGAGGACCTGACCGACGTCAGCCGCCACCTGCTGCGCAGCCTCCAGGGGATCGCCCATCACGACCTGGAGCTCCCGTCCGACATCGTCATCGTGGCCGACGACCTCACCCCGTCGGACGCCATCCGGCTGGGCCGCGAGCGGGTGATCGGCTTCGCCATCGAGACCGGCGGCCGCACCTCCCACACCACGATCATCGCCCGCTCGCTCAACATCCCGGCCGTGGCCGGCCTGGTGGGGGTGATGGGGCAGCTCAGCGACGAGGCGCCGGTGATCGTCGACGGCGAGACCGGCCGGCTGATCCTGCACCCCACCCGCGAGGTCCTGCGGCAGTACATGCGGAAGAAGGCCGAGCTCGAGCGGCGCGGCCGGGACCTGCTGGCCACCCGCGAGCTGGCGGCCGAGACCCGCGACGGCGTGCGGGTCGCGCTGATGGCCAACATCGATCTGCCGGAGGAGGTGGAGGAGGTCCCCATCTTCGGCGCCGCCGGTATCGGCCTCTACCGCAGCGAGTTCCTCTATATCGAGAAGAGCCCCCAGATGCCCACCGAGGAGGAGCACGTCGAGATCTACCGCCGGATGGTCGAGGCCGCGGCGCCCAACCCGGCGATCATCCGCACCTACGATCTCGGCGGCCGCAAGCTGGCGCGCGAGATGATGGCCACCCAGGAGGAGAACCCGGTGCTGGGGCTGCGCGGCATCCGCCTGACCCTGGCCCGCCCGGAGGTCTTCCGGCGCCAGATCCGGGCCCTCTACCGGGCCGGGCTCCACGGCGACCTCTGGGTGATGCTCCCAATGGTGAGCACCGTCGAGGAGGTGCGGCAGTTCCGGGCCTTCGCCGACGGCGTGATGGCCGAGATGGAGCGCGAGGGGGTGGCGTTCCGCCGCGACGTCCGTCTGGGCGTGATGATCGAGGTCCCCGCCGCGGCCATCATCGCCGACATCCTGGCCCGCGAGGTCGACTTCTTCTCGATCGGCACCAACGACCTCATCCAGTACTCGCTGGCGGTCGACCGCAACAACGAGCACGTGGCGAGCCTGTACCAGCCGCTTCATCCGGCGATTCTGCGCATGCTACGCTTCGTCATCGACAGCGGCCGGGCGGCGGGGATCGAGGTCAGCCTCTGCGGCGAGATGGGGGCGGACCCGCGCTTCGCCCTGCTGCTGGTGGGGCTGGGGCTGCGGCGGATCTCGATGAGCCCGCGCCAGATCCCGGAGGTCAAGACCTGGCTCCGCGAGGCCTCGGCCGCGGATCTCGCCGAGCTGGCCGGACGGTGCATGGAGCACAGCACGGCCGCCGAGGTGCAGCGTCACATGGACAGTTTCTTCGAATGCTCGTTGCCCTCGCGGGTGAGCGCCTCCGGCGCCTAGAGCCACACATTCAGGAGAGGATTGCCGATGCGTTTTCCCATTCGCCGAGTGGAGAAGCCGTGGGGGTACGAGCTGATCTTCGCCC
>QHVW01000114.1 GCA_003223675.1 Acidobacteriota bacterium | reverse complement strand
CCCATTTGTAGCCCCCATGCCGGACCCCGTAGAGCGGCGCCATGCCGAAGCCCACCTCGGAGGGCAGCGACTCGGAGTATTGCAGCTGGTCCGGCGGCGGCGCCTCGCCCGCCAGGGCCGGCAGGAGGTTCGTCCCTTGGGTCTCCTTGCCGCCCGGGAGCTTCAGGGCGGCGAGGATGGTGGGCACCAGGTCGACCGTGCGCACGGGCCCCGCGTAAACCTTCCCTTTCGGCAGGGCGCGCGGGAAGCGCAGGAGGAGCGGTATCCGCACCGTGGCGTCGTAGACGAAGACCGCGTGGGTCTT
>QHVW01000113.1 GCA_003223675.1 Acidobacteriota bacterium | reverse complement strand
CGTAGCGCCGGTTGAGGACCAGGGCCGAGACGACGGCCTGGGTGCGGTAGCCCTTGGCCTTCAGCCGCTCGGCGAGGGTGACGGCGTCGTCTCCCAGGGCGTAGGTGCCGTTGTCGCGCACGCCGTGGGCCGGCGGGTAGAGGCCGGTCAGGATCGTCGAGTGCGAGGGGAGGGTGATCGGCGCGGCGGTGACGGCGTTGGCGCAGCGCACGCCCTCGCGGGCCAGCCGGTCGAGGCGCGGCGTCTGGGCGAGGGGGAACCCGTAGCAGCCGATGTGGTCGGCCCGCGTGGTGTCCAGGGTGACGAGGAGGACGTTGGGCGCCGGCCGCGA
>QHVW01000112.1 GCA_003223675.1 Acidobacteriota bacterium | reverse complement strand
CCAGCTATACGCATGCGGTGGCCGCCACGACCCTGAACGGCGGCACCACGAGCTCCACGCTCAACGACGCCTACGACGGCTACAACACCCTCTGCCTGAGCCTCAACAACACCGTCGCCACCTGCGAGACGGGCAACGCCAACTTCGTCATCTACAACAAGAACGGCCCGGCGACCACGGAGTGCACGGGCGCCGTCTCCGGTACTTCCAGAACACGGGCGCCACGCCGGTGACGCTCACCGCGGTGATCGCCAACAACCTGGGCTCGGACTCGAACACCGTCATCGTCACCAGCTCGAACGGCAACGCGACCGCCGAGACGACCGACACCTGGGTCACGACCTTCCAGAGCTACAGCGGCACGACGTCGTCGGACCCCCGCCTGGGTCACGTCTTCCAGGGCCCGGGGGCGGCCGTCCAGCTCGCCGGCATCAACTTCGCCAATGGCGACGACAACCCCTTCTGGGGCTATACGTTCACGCTCCAGCCGGGCGAGACCAAGATCATCATGAACTTCGCCGTCGTCCAGCCGAGCAAGGCGGCCGCCGCGGCGAAGTCCACCCAGCTCGCCTCGGTCTTCACCAACGGGCTGGCGTGCACGACGGTGGCGGAGCAGACGCAGATCGCGAACTTCATCTCCGCCGTCCCGATCATCCAGGTCCCGACCCTAAACGACGCCGGGCTCGTGGCCCTCATCCTGGGCCTCGCCCTGGCCGCGATGAAGCTCCTCCTGCGCCGCCGCCGTACCGCGTAGCGGCGCCCTCGACCGTAGGGGCGGCCCGCCGTGGCCGCCCCCGCCTCTCGCCCTGCGGTAGCATGCCGGCATGAGCGACCGGCCTGCTCTCTCTCCCGCCCTCCTCACTCCGCTGACCCTCCGCGGCGTGACCTTCCGCAACCGGATCGTCATGTCCCCCATGTGCCAGTACAGCGCCGAGGAGGGTATGTGCAACGACTGGCACCTGGTCCACCTCGGCAGCCGGGCGGTGGGCGGGGCGGCCCTGATCGTAGTGGAGGCCACGGCGGTCACCCGGGGCGGCCGGATCTCCCCCGCCGACATGGGAATCTGGAGCGACGCCCACGTCGAGCCTCTGGCCCGCGTCGCCCGGTTCGTCCAGGATCAGGGAGCGGTGGCCGGCATCCAACTGGCTCACGCGGGGCGCAAGGCCAGCACTTTGCCTCCCTGGAAGGGTGGAGGCCCGATCCTGAAGGCCGAGGAAGGGGGGTGGACGGTCGTGGGCCCCAGCCCCATCCCGTTCGCCGAGGGAAGCCCGGTGCCGGTGCCGCTGGACGAGGCGGGGATTGACGCGGTGGTGGGCGCCTTTGAGGCCGCTACCCGGCGCGCCTTGACAGCGGGATTTCGGGTGATCGAGATCCATGCGGCCCATGGCTATCTGCTGCATGAGTTTCTCTCGCCGCTGAGCAATCGCCGGGAGGACCGCTATGGCGGCAGCCTGGAGAACCGGATGCGGCTGACGCTGCGGGTGGCCGAGCGGGTGCGCGGGGCGATGCCGGAGGAGCTGCCGCTCTTCGTGCGGATCTCGGCGACCGACTGGGCCGAGGGGGGATGGGACGCCGAGCAGTCCGTCGAATTGTCGAAGCGGCTCAAGGAGATCGGCGTGGATCTGATCGACGTCTCCTCCGGCGGAGCGGTGCCAGGGGTGAAGATTCCGCTCGGTCCGGGCTATCAGGTGCCGTTCGCACGGCGCATCCGCCACGAGGCGGGCATCCGGACCGGCGCCGTCGGGCTGATCACCGAGCCGTTGCAAGCCGAGGAGATCCTCGAGAACGGCGACGCCGAGCTGATCATCCTCGCCCGGGAGCTGCTGCGGAATCCTTATTGGACACAGCAAGCCCAGCGAGAGCTTGGGCTCCCGGTCGTCTTCCCGGTGCAGTACGAGCGGGCGCGGTGAGGGCTGATCCGTCGCGATCTATGGATCGCTACGCGACGCCTGGCGATAGTACGCGACGCCTACCGTCGGATGGGGACGGTAGAGTTTCTGAAGCAGGAGATCGCCGCGTGGCAAGCCGAACGAAACCAGAAGAGTATCGGTGCGAACTGGCGCTTCACGACCCAGGAGGCCAGGATCAAGCTTCGGAAACTCTACCCGTCATTTTAACTGTGATGACCCACTAGGCCAGCGTCGCCAGGAACTCCTTGATCCCCTCGTCCAGCCGCCGGCGCTCGGCGTGGCGTTCGAGGGCGATCTGCACCAGCCGGTCCACCAGACGGGGGAGCGGCAGGCCGGTGAGCTTCCAGAGGAGCGGATACATCGATATGCTGGTGAAGCCCGGAAGGGTGTTCAGCTCGTTGACGAACAGCCCATCCTCCCCTTCCAGGAGGAAATCGACCCGGGCGAAACCGGCGCCGCCGATGGCGGTGAAGGCTTGGACGGCGGTCCGCCGCAGACGGTCCGAGACCGCCGCGGGGAGCTCGGCCGGCGCGATCAGGCCGGCGGTGTCCTGGAGGTACTTGTCGGCGTAGTCGTAGAACTCGTTGCCGGGGACGATCTCCCCCACCACCGAGGCCTGGACGTCGCGGTAGCCGAGCACGGCGCACTCCAGCTCCCGCCCCTTCACCCCCCGCTCCACCAGCACGACCTCGTCGAAGCGCAGGGCGAAGCGGACCGCCTCCGCCATGTCCACGAGGTCCGAGACCTTCCGTATCCCGACGCTCGAGCCGCCCACGCTCGGCTTGACGAACAGCGGCAGGGGCAGCCGCTCGCAGCGGGCCAGGAACGCCTTCGGATCGGCTTCGAAGTCCCGGCGCGACGTGGTCTCGAAGTCCACCACCGGCACGCCGGACGCCGCGAGCTGGCGCTTGGCGAGCACCTTGTCCATGGCGATGGCGCTGGTGGTGACGCCGCACCCCACGTAGGGGAGGTCGAGCATCTCGCAGAGTCCCTGGAAGGTGCCGTCCTCCCCCCAGGTGCCGTGAAGGATCGGGAAGACCACCTCGACCCCCGAGGCCAGCAGGTGGCGGACGGTGGGGGCGACCGGCACCTCCAGCGGCGGGATCTCCTTGGCCCCGCTATCAATCACGGCCGCGGAGGCGTCGGCGTCGATCCAGCAGCCGTCCGAGGCGATGCCGAGGGGGGTGACCGAGTGCCCGGCCTCCCGCAGCCCCTGGGCCACCGTGCGCGCCGAGCGGATCGACACCTGATGCTCGACGCTCCTGCCTCCGAAGACGACTCCGACGTGGGCCATGAAAACCTCCTCCATAGGTACGCGCCGCGTACCGGGCCTGCGGAGTCTATACAAAGAGGGCCCGCCGTGCCTGAGGGAATCCGCGACGGCGATTCGTTATACCCTCAAACTGATCATCCGGTCAGTTTCAAAAACACAGGAGGAATCATTATGAGACTCCATTCGATTCTGCGGATAGCCGCCTTCAGCGCGATGCTCGCCGCCCTGCTCCTGCCGTCCGGCGCTTGGGGCGCGGCGGGCGGGCTGCGGTGTCAGGAGGTGACGTTCGCCGTCAACCTTTCGCCGAGCGACGCCACCGTCTACAACGTGGTCGGCGAGCTCTGCTCGCGCGGCAGCATCCATCACAAGACGGTCCAGATCGCGCTCCACGGCGCCACCTACAGCCATCTCTACTGGGACTTCCCGTTCCAGCCCGAGACCTATTCGTACGTGCGCCGGGCCACGGCGGCGGGCTACGCGGTGCTCAGCCTGGACCGCATCGGCATCGGCCAGAGCGATCATCCGCCGGCGGACGCGGTCACCATCGAGGCCAACGGCTACGTGGTGCATCAGATCGTGCAGGCGCTGCGCGGGGGGGACCTGGTGGTGCCCTCGTTCGGCCGCGTGCGCGCCGAACGGGTGGCGCTCGTGGGCCACTCGCTCGGCTCGGTGATCTCGATGCAGGAGGCGGGCACCTACGGCGACGTGGACGGCGTGGTGCTGACCGGCGTCTCGCACAACGTCACGCCCGTCCTGGGGGACATCCTGGCGAGCCTGTATCCGGCGAATCTCGATCCCCACTTCGCCGGGCGCGACATCCCGGACGGCTATCTCACCAGCCTGCCGGGCCTGCGCTCCATCTTCTATCAGGCGCCGTTCTTCGATCCGCAGGTCATCGTGGTCGACGACCAGAACAAGGAGACGGTCACCGTCGCCGAGCTCAACACGGCCGTCCCCGCGCTGGGTTTCTCGGCCTCGATCCACGTGCCCGTGCTGGTGGTGGTGGGTGACCTCGACGCCGCCTTCTGCACCGCGCCGTCCTGCTCGGCCTCCGGCAGCCTGGCCAGCGAGCCGGGCTTCTACCCGGCGGACGCCTGCGCCGAGGCGGTTGCCATCCCGGACACCGGGCACGACCTGAACCTGCACCTCTCGGCCCAGACCTCGTACGACGTCATCCTGGACTGGATGGAACGGCGGGTGGGCAGCGATACGAAAGCGCCGGCGCCGGGGTGCGGGGGATAGGCCCCGCCCCTACCCCAGCAGCACCCGTCGCGCCGACTTCACCTCGTCCAGCCGGTTGAGCCTCTCCAGGAGCTCCTCGGTGGGCTCCTGGTCGAGGCGCAGGACGGCGACGGCCTCCTGGCCGCGGCGGGCGAGGTGGATGTCGGCGATGTTGACGTCCGCCTCGGCGAGCAGGGTGCCGATCTTCCCCACCACCCCCGGACGGTCGTGATTCTCCATCACCAGGAGCTTCCCCTCGGGCCGGAATTCCAACGGATAGTCCTCGTAGCGCACCACCCGCAGATCGTGGTCGCCGAACACGGTCCCCGCCATCTTGACGCTACGGTCGCCGCCGGACAGCGTGATATCCACAAGGTTCGGGTACTCGCCCGGCGCGCTGCGGACGGAACGCACCACCTCGATCCCCCGCGCCTTGGCGATCTGCTCGGCGTTGACGTAGTTGACGTCCTCGCCCATGAAAGGGGTCAGCACCCCCTTGAGCACGGCCACCGCCACCGGCGCGCAGAGCGCCTCGTCGATCCCGGAGACGTCCACCTGCAACCGCTGGAACGGACCGCCGAGCAGCCCACCGGCCATGTGGCCGAGCGTCTCGCCGAGCGCCATGAACGGCTCGGCCCGGCCGCCGGTGGGACGGAACGGCAGGTTGACCGCCGCCACGGCCAGCGAGCCGGAGAGGGCGGCGAGGACCATCTGGGCGGTCTCGATCGAGATCCGCTCCTGGGCCTCGACGGTCTGGGCGCCCAGGTGCGGTGTCGCCACCACCTTCTTGTGGCGTACCAGCCGGAGGTCCTTCGGCGGCTCCTCGGCGAAGACGTCGAGCGCCGCGCCGCCGAGATGGCCGGATTCCAGAGCCTCCAGCAGGGCCTCCTCGTCGATCACCCCGCCGCGACCGCAGTTGACCACCAGCGCCCCCTTCTTCATCCGGGCGATGCGCTCGCGGTTGAGGAGGTTGCGGCTCTCCTTGGTGAGCGGGGTGTGGAAGGTGATCACGTCCGCGCGCGCCAGCAGGTCGTCGAGCGGCAGCAGCTCGACGTCCAGCTTGCGGGCCGCCGCGGCGTCGAGGAAGGGGTCGTAGGCGGCGACCTTCATCTCGAAGCCGCGGGCGCGGTCGGCCACCCGCTGGCCGATGCGGCCGAAGCCGATGATCCCCAGCGTCTTGCCCTGCAGCTCGACGCCGGTCAGCTTGCGGTCCCACCCCCCCGCCTTCGTCGAGGCGTCGGCCTCGGGTACCCGGCGGGCGAGCGACAGGAGGAGGGCGAAGGTGTGCTCGGTGGCCGACATCAGGTTGGCCGTGGGTGCGTTGACCACCAGGATGCCCAGCTCGGTGGCGGCGGCCACGTCCACATTGTCGACGCCGATGCCGGCGCGCCCCACCACCTTGAGCTTCTTGCCGGCCTTCATCAGGTCGGCGGTGACCTGGGTGGAGCTGCGCACGACCAGGGCCTCGTAGTCCGCCAGGATCTCGGGTAGGCGCGGGCGCTCCTCCGCCGTGAGCTGGTGGACCTCCACACCGGCCGCCTGGAAGAGCGAGAGGCC
>QHVW01000111.1 GCA_003223675.1 Acidobacteriota bacterium | reverse complement strand
GGCGAAGCCGCGCCTTCTGGGAGAAGGTGCTGGGGGTGGAGGCGGGTCCTGTCGATTCCCCAAATCGTCCGGAGGCGGAGGCGCTGTGGCCGCTCTGACCCTGGCGCACCCCGGGTCGCTCTCGCCGCGCACCCAGGAGCTGATCCCCAAGCTCGCCGCCCGCCCCTGGGCCGAGGAATTCTATCTGGCCGGCTCGGCAGCCCTGGCCCTCTACACCGGCCACCGTCCGGTGACCGATCTGGACCTAATGAGCAACGCCAACCGGCTCACCAGCCCGGACCGCCGCGACCTCCTGGCCGCGCTGCTGGCGGCCGATTCCACCGCCGGGGTCGAGACCGCCCGCGACGGCTACCTCTTCGTGCGCTTCGCGGGGGGCGCCGTGGGGGTGCGGCTCTTCTACTACCCCTATCCGCTGGTGCAGCCCTTCGAGGAGATCGCGGGGCTGGCGGTCGCCTCGGCCGTCGATCTCGGGTTGATGAAGCTGGGCGCCGTCATCAGCCGGGGGAGCCGCCGCGACTTCGTGGACCTCTGCCTCCTCTGCCGCCAGCTTTCCTTGGCCACCCTCTTCGATTTCGCCGAGGACAAGTTCGGCCACGTCCGCGACTTTCCCCTCCAGGCGCTGAAGGGGCTCGCGGACCTCTCCGAGATCGAGGGGGAGCCGATGCCCCGCCTGGCCCGGCCGCTCGACTGGAGCGAGGTGGAGGCCTGGCTGCAAGGCGAGGTGCGGGAGATGGGAAGGGCTCGGGTGGGGTTGGGGCCCGGTTCCTGAAGGCTGCGAGGAGGAATTCGCGGCGCGGCTGGCGAAGTCATGAGGTATACTTGCGCTAAGGGGGATAATGATGCGTCCACACGTATTTCACGTAGTTTTTTTTGAGGATCGCGGTTGGTGGGTTGCGCAGTGTCTTGAACGGAATCTAGGGGCTGCATCCAAAGACCCAAGAGAGCTCCGTGGCAAGCTGGAAACCGTGCTGAGGGTGCAGATCGAAGCTGATCGGGAAGCCGGTATCGAGCCCTTTACGGCTCTGCCGCAAGCACCTCGCCGTTTCTGGCGGATGTTTCAGGCTGCCGAGCCTTGGCGGCTCGAAGATGAGACGGTAGAGCCCCCTGCTGCCGGCACTCCGGCGTGGGCCGAGCTCGCAATCGCAGCTTAATCATCGGATCGTGGGTTGAGCCCCAGCAGGGTCGCATCAAAGCCCAGATTTTCACAGAGTATTTCCTGTTCTCTGGGCGATAGAAGTGCGTTGGGTCCATTGTCTCCGAGCGCGGCCCTTTCTCCGGCCGGACCCTCCAGGAAGTAGCCGCTTCGTCCCTGCCTGAGAACGACCTTGAACCCACTGATATGGTCAAGCTCGTTCATGAATTGCCTGACGGTGCGTTCGTGGCTCAACGGTCTTCCTCCGAAGGTCTCGTAACGGATGGAGGTAAGACTATCCTCTCTCGGCGTCTCTGCCAAGCGCAATTTGTCATGAGCGGGGGGATATCCGGCGTTCGCTGATTCTTTCGTCGACACAAAAATAACGCCCAGACACGAGTCTCCTCCTCTTTGGCTTTCCACCCTGAATCCAGGCACAATCCCCCTCCATGACCGACCTCCTCATCCACAACCTCGCCGAGGTAGCCACGCCGGAGGGCTCGGCGCCTCTTCGCGGGGCGGAGCAGCGGCGGATTCGTCGTCTGGCCGGCGGGGAGGTGGTGTGTCGGGCGGGGCGGATCGCCTTCGTGGGGTCCCCCGAGGAGCGGCGGCGGCAATTCGGCGAGATGCCGGAGGCTGAGCGGCTCGACGGGCAGGGGGGGACTTTGATCCCGGGGTTCGTCGATCCCCATACGCACCTCCCCTGGGCGGGGAGCCGCGAGGAGGAATTCGCGGCGCGGCTGGCGGGGAAGACCTACCAGGAGATCGCGGCGGCCGGGGGCGGCATCCTCTCCACCGTGCGGTCCACCCGCCGGGCCGGCGAGGAGGAGCTCGCCGCCAACGTCCTCCGGCGGATGGACCAGATGCTCGCCTGGGGCACCACCACCGCCGAGGCCAAGAGCGGCTACGGTCTCAATCAGGAAGACGAGCTCAAGCAGCTCCGCGCCATCCGCCAGGCTTCCGAGCGGCATCCGGTGGACCTGGTGCCCACCCTGCTCGCCGCCCATGAGTTTCCCCCGGAGCACCGGCAGGACCGTGGGCGCTGGGTTGACCTGATCTGCGACGAGATCGTCCCGGCCACGGCCGAGGCCGGGCTGGCGCGCTTCTGCGACGTCTTCTGCGAGGTGGGGGTCTTCTCCGCCGCCGAGTCGCGCCGGGTGCTGGAGGCCGGCGTCCGCCACGGTCTCGCTCCCCGTCTCCACGCGGACGAGTTCGCCGATTCCGGGGGCGCCGAGCTGGCCGCGGACCTGGGAGCGTTCTCGGCCGACCATCTGATGGCCGTCTCGCCGGCCGGCGTCGAGGCCCTGGCGCGGTCCGGGGTGATCGCCGTGCTCCTCCCCGGCACCAGCTTCTTCCTGATGAAGCGCAACTATGCCCCGGCCCGGCGGCTGGTCGAGGCCGGGGTGCCGGTCGCCCTCGCCACGGACTGCAACCCCGGCTCGTCCCACACCGAGTCCATGCCCATGGTGGTGCTGCTCGCCGTGCTCCAGATGGGGCTCACCATCGAGGAGGCCCTGGCGGCGGCCACCCTCAATTCCGCCTGCTCCCTGGGGCTGGGGAGCGAGATCGGCTCGGTGGAGCCGGGCAAGCGGGCCGATCTGGTCCTGCTCGCGGCGCCCAACCTCCTCCATCTCGTCTACCACTATGGGATCAACCCGGTGGCGGCCGTGGTGAAGGGGGGGAGGGTGGTCCGGCGGGCGGGTTGACGTACAATCGGGCCTCCACACCGGAACCGAGGCAGTCGATTCCTTGAGGGAGATCGACCCATGCACCCGAAGCCGACCTTTCCGCGCGTCCTTTTCGCGCTCCTGATGGTGGCGGGGCCCCTCCTGCCGCCCGCCTTCGCTGTCCAGGACAAGAAGCCCGCCGCTCCCTCGGCGGCTCTGGAGACCGTCACCCCTTCGGGGGTCCGCTACGTGGACCTCCAGCTCGGCCAGGGGGACGAGGCCCAGCTCGGCAAGATCGTCGAGGTTCACTACACCGGCTGGCTGCAGGACGGCACCAGGTTCGACTCCAGCCGCGACCGCGAGCACCCGTTCACCTTCCGCCTCGGCACCGGCGACGCCATCAAGGGGTGGGACGAGGGGCTCCTGGGCATGAAGGTGGGGGGCAAGCGCAAGCTGACCATCCCGCCCGAGCTGGGGTTCGGCAAGCAGGGGATCGGCAGCGTGGTGCCGCCGAACGCCGTGCTCTACTACGAATTCGAGCTGATGGGAGTGCGATAAGCTCGCCGCTCTGGGCGGGGATGGGCCCCGGCCCATGGCGGACTGGGAGGAAGCCCATGCCCGAGCAGCAGGAAGTCACCACCCCCTCAGGGCTCAAATACACCGACCTTCAGCAGGGCGAGGGCCGGGAGGCCAAATCCGGCGACACCGTCAACGTCCACTACACCGGCTGGCTGGAGAACGGCACCAAGTTCGATTCCAGCGTCGGCCGGGGGCCCTTCAGCTTCAACCTGGGCGCCGGCCAGGTCATCCGCGGCTGGGACGAGGGGGTCGCCGGCATGAAGGTGGGCGGCAAGCGGAAGCTCACCATCCCGGCCAACCTCGGCTACGGCGCCCGCGGCGCCGGCGGGGTGATCCCGCCGAACGCCACGCTGATCTTCGAGGTGGAGCTGCTGGGGGTGCGGTAGGCCCCCTCTCGAACCCTCACCCCTGCCCCCCTCCCTCACCGGGAGAGGGGAACCACCCACCCCCAACAACCCCGGAGGGGTCCTCTCCCTCTTCTCCCGGCGAGGGAGGGGGGAGGGGACGGGAGAAGAGGGCCGGGGTGATGAGGGCTCCCCCCTACTCCGCCTCCAGGGCCCACAGCTCCGAGCCGTGGTCGCGGTCCCACTTGCGGAAGAAGAGCCGCGGACCGGCGGGGACCAGCTCGAAGACAGAGGGGCCAAAGAGCGGCTCGCGCAGGTCCAGGACCTTGAACGTCCCGGCCTGCGTGCCGTCGGTCTGGTAGAGGGCGCCCTCGCCCCCCACCGTGAAGAAGATCTGGCCGGCGAAGGAACGGAGGAAGTAGGGATCGCGGATCCCACGGCCGCCGCGGTCGAGGAGCTGAAGGGTGCCCGCGGCCGTGCCGTCGCTCATCCAGAGGTAGGGAGCTCCCTGGCCGGCCGCGCTGGCGAAAAAGAGCCGGCCATTGGAGAAGACCGGCGTGGCGAAGTCGAAAGTGGCGATCCTCACGTCGGCGATCTTGCTCGTCCCCGCGGCGGTGCCGTCGCTCACCCAGAGGCTGGACGGCGTGCGGAAGCCGCCCCAGAAGAAGAGCCGGGAGCCGGTCGACACCAGATCCGAGGCCCAGAAGCCGGTCGTGGCCGCGTAAAGGTTGGCGGACGCGGTGCCGGCCTCCGTGCCGTCGGAGCTCCAGATCTGATCCCCCGAATCGTCGGTGGCGGGGACGACAAACCAGAGCCGGCCCGCGTGCTCGACGAAATCGCGCGGCTCCTGGGCGAAGGTCTTGACCGGGACCGTGCCCGCGGCCGTGCCGTCGGTCCGCCAGAGCTGCTTGCCGGCTCCCGGGGTGAAAGCGACGAAGTAGACCCGACCCTGGAAGGGCGTCAGGAAGCGCACATACGTGCCGGGACCGTCCACCCGGCGGGTGCCCGCGGCCGTGCCATCGCTCGCCCACAGGCCGAGCTCTTGAGCTCCGTCAGAGGCGATGAAGAAAGCCTGGCCACCCAGGGCCACGATGCTGTCGGCGGAGACCTGCACGGCCTCGGGGGTCAGCCGCACGGTGCCCGCCGGCGTGCCGTCCGTGCGCCAGAGCGCGGTGCCGCCGTTCCCGTCGTCGTCGGGCGCGAAGAGGCTGGTGAAGAAGAGCCGGCCGCCCACGTCGGCCGCCGCCAGTATGAGCGGCCCGGTGGCGCCCGGCAGACGAGGAGGGAGCCCGTCGAGCACCGGCGCCGTGCCCGCCTCGGTGCCGTCGCTCACCCACAGCCCATAGCCGATCCCATCGTTGGCGAGGAAGTAGACCTTGCCGCCGGCGGCGTGCAGGTGGTAGGGGTCGGACCCGCCGAAGTCCTCCAGGTTGATGTCCTTCAACAGGCGGGTGCCCTGAGGGGTGCCGTCGCTCGTCCAGGGCTCCCAGCCTGGCCCGAGCTCATCGGCGCCGAAGAGAAGGGTGCCGTGGAGGAAGACGCCCGGGAAGTCCCTGAGGATAAGGCCATCCCAGGAGAAGCTCGTCAGGCGGAGGGTCCCCGCCGCCGTGCCGTCCGTCGTCCAGAGCTGGGGGACGTAGAACGCTTCCGGGTCCTGGCTGGCGAAGAACGCCTTCCCGCTCCCGGCGTGCCAGCCGTAGGGGACGCGGCTGCAGTAGGAACCCGCGCAGAAATCAAGGATCAGCCGGGTGCCGGCCGGCGTGCCGTCCGTGACCCACGGCCCGGGCCCATGCGCGACGTCGTTGCCGGTGAAGAAGGCGCGGCCGCCGGTCACGGCGAGGTCCGAGAGCGCTCCGTCGCAGCTTCCCGGGCAGAGGTCCTGAAGCAGGTGGGTGCCCTGGGGCGTGCCGTCGGTGGTCCACAGCTCGAGGCCGTGAGGGCCGTCGTTCGCCCGGAAGAGGAGGCGGCCGCCGAGAGGCTCGCTGGGCAGCGGGAGCCTGCCGTAGCTGCCCGGGGCGAAGAAGGCGTCGGGGCGCAGCAGGTTGGTCAGGGGGCGCGTGCCGCCCG
>QHVW01000110.1 GCA_003223675.1 Acidobacteriota bacterium | reverse complement strand
CACGCTGACCATCGAGCTCCCTGATGAGGTTTATGAGACTCTGCGCCGCTCCCCGAGAGAGGTTCAGAAAGAGGTGCGCCTGGCAGCGGCAATCCGCTGGTACTCTCAGGGGCTGGTCTCTCAGGAGAGGGCCGCAGCCATCGCCGGCCTTGACCGGACCGACTTCTTGATGGCTCTCGCCCGCGAGAAGGTGGACGTCTTCCACGTGGATCTCGAACAGCTCGCTCGGGAAATCTCGCGTGAGTAGCCCTCCTGTCGTCAACGCCTCGCCGCTCATCTTCCTCTCTCATGCCGGTCTTATCGATCTCCTTCAGATCGAGGGCCCGAACGTCTGTGTGCCCGGCGCGGTCTCCAGAGAGATTCTCCGTCGCGGATCTCACGATCCTACGGTCGGGATCCTGAAATCCACGCCCTGGCTGCATGAAGTAGAGCTGGTGCGGCCGGTCCGCAAAGTCCAGGCCTGGAAGCTCGGACCTGGGGAGACGGCCGTCCTGTCCTGGGCCCTCAATAACCCAGGTTCAGTCGCCATCGTGGATGACCAGGCGGTCCGCGGGAAACGACAGGGCCTTCTTCCTGTTGCCCGTCCAGTAGTCGAGATTCTGCTTGCAGCGGGAATGTACCTCTCCGATAGGGTCATCCAGCAGGCCTTGGCGCTGGTTGGTGAATAGCATCCCGTCCCACTCGGAGGTCCACACCAGTCGCTCCTGGGGCGTGACCTCGCGTAGCGGCCCTCGAAACCCTGGACGCCGCCGGGGTTGACTACGACGAACCGCCAATGGCCGCCGCTCGACCTCCATGCGCTCGCAAGCCGCCATGTTGACGCGGATACGGCACTGGCCTAAGATTTCTGTAAAGCAGATAGGCAAAGAAGATGAGCAAGGCCACTGCCGCAGCTAGAAAAACCAAGAGACGGAGAAGCCCTGTCGGGGTCCTCAAGCGGATCGTGCGCGTCACATTGCTTCTTGAGGAAAACACTAGGCACTAGATGAAGCTGTTGATCCGATAGAGCTTCAACCGGTCGAGTTCGCAAAGCCCATTCACTGTCTGAGCGTGATGGAGCGGTCGATTTCCACGAATTGCTCAAATTCAGGGCGACACGTCACCGGGAGGCACGCTCCCGCGAGGAAGACACCTTAGCCGATCTTTCCGAACGAATCGGTACTGAGCTTGAAAAGGATAAGCTTGTCGCGGGGATAAAGAAGCAAATTCTGGAGAAAGAAAGACTGATTTCTGCCTACATCCAGGATCGCTCAAAGCTAGCGCCAAAGGGTAGCGAAGCGAGGATCGAGCGATTGGGCGCGCTCACGACGGCGGCAGAGAAGGTCCGGGAATACCTGCGCTCCTTCAGTGCTCGGGAACAATCGCTCCTTTCACTTCACATAGATCTAGCGGCCTTAAATCCCAAGACTGGGCGCCATCTCTACTGGACTACTCCGGCGACGTGGATGACGCAATCAGAAAGCACCTCGCGCGTGCGCGTGGAGGCGCTAAGGACTGGAGGGGCACAGCGCCAGCCACTAACACTGACCTCCGGGAGGCTCTTATCGCGGACGACTCCCAACTAGACAAGCAGCCCTTGGCCCTTTTGGAAGCCGAGATTTCCCGCCTTGAGAAGCTTGTGAACATCGATCGAGATACAGCAAACAGATTCTCGGCATTGTCCAAGCGTATCGTCGAGGATTCTGCTGCGCTCGGGAGCCTTAAGGAGAGGCTCGCAGACTGCGAAGGAGCCAAGGAGCGCGCCAGAAACTTGGTTCTGGAACGCGAAGCCGCATATGTGCGCGTTTTCGAGGCAATCTTGGCGGAGCAAAACGTCCTGATCGATCTCTATAGTCCGCTGATGAATCGTCTTGGCGCGGCCGAAGGTGCATTGAAGAAGCTTTCCTTTTCCGTCACGAGGGAGGCAGATGTTGCTCACTGGGCTGCTGAAGGAGAAGGCCTTCTCGATCTTCGTCATAAGGGGCCATTCAGAGGGCGCGGCACGTTAGGTCAGTTAGCAGAAGCTGCGCTGAAGGCAGCTTGGGAGAATGGTGATCCGCAGGCTGTTAGCTCAGCGATGAGGGAGTTTCGATCTGACAACGAGAAGGAGCTGTTAGAACATTCGCCCGTGCCCAAAGCTGACCAATCGGATTATCGGACGTGGTCAAAAAGATTTGCTAAATGGCTCTACAGTACTGAGCATCTTGCGATCCATTACAGTATTGATTATGATGGTGTTGATATTCGAAAGCTGTCCCCAGGGACTCGGGGAATAGTTCTTCTTCTTCTCTACTTGGCGCTGGACGACGCTGATGATCGTCCTCTAATCATTGATCAGCCCGAGGAGAGCCTGGATCCAAAATCGGTCTTCGATGAACTCGTGAACCTATTCCTGGAAGCCAAGAAAAACCGCCAGGTAATAATGGTCACGCACAATGCGAATCTGGTGATCAACACAGACGCTGACCAGATCATCGTTGCAGAAGCCGGGCCACATCCATCGGGCGAGCTACCGCCGATCAGCTACCTTTCGGGCGGCCTCGAAAGCGACCATATACGTAAGGCTGTTTGCGACATCCTTGAAGGTGGGGAGCGTGCTTTCCAAGAGAGAGCGCGCCGCTTGCGAGTGCGTTTGGAAAGATGACCGCGCCCGCGATGCCGAGGACCTGCTCCAACTCATAGGTGCCAACGACTTCTTGAAGGAAGCGTCCGCCAGGAGGGCGATAGCGTGGAGCCTTGACCCACCTGAGGTTGGGCGAGAAACCCCAGACCTCTAGGGAGTCCATCGTGCGGTCGCGCAGGGTCGTCTCTGTCAGCTCGTTGCCGGATACCGCCGGATTCACCCTCCCCGGCCACGACGGCGTAGACTCTCATCCGTGAGCGAGGAAGATCCGGTCATCGAGTCCCTGAAGGAAGCGCTGAGCGGACGGCAGGACATCCGTCTCGCCATTCTTTTCGGATCCCGTGCGCGAGGCCGGGCCCGCCCTGGATCCGATGCCGACGTGGCCGTCCTGGGCGACAACCTCGACCTGCTGGCGCTGGCGGCGGACTTGAGCGACGCCTCGCGGGTGGAGGTCGACGTCGTGAGTCTCGACGACCCCGGCTATCCCCTGCTCAACGCGGTGCTCCGGGACGGCATCGTGCTCTATGAGCGAGAACGCTATGCCGACGCGTCGTGGCGCACTCGCGCCATCCTACAGGCTGAGACGGACCGACCCGGCTGGGAGAGGATGAGGGACTCCTTCCTCCGTCGTCTTGCGGAGGGGAGACATGGTTGACGCGAACGTCGTTGCTCAGAAGCTGAAAGAGCTCGACCGCAGGATCGCGCGAACACGAGCGGTCTGCCCAGCCGATCCCGAAGATCTCGCCGCCGACGAGGATGCCCTGGAGCAGGTTTCTTTCAATCTCCTCCTGGGCGTCCAAGCCTGCATCGACCTCGCCACCCACCTCATTGCTGATGAAGGCTGGGGGCCCGCCGCCACCGCTCGCGAGGCCTTCGAGCGTCTTGCAGAGCATGGGGTGATCTCACGGCAGACCGTCAGTGCTCTACGGAATGCCGTTGGACTACGCAACGTCGTCGCCCACGGCTACTCTGGCGTGGACCCCATGCGGATCTACGCTGCCGCCAGAACTGGCCTCGCCGACCTGGAGCGCTTCGCGTCAGAGGTGAGCGCCTGGGTGGGGAGAGAGCTGGGGAGAGAGTTGAAAACCTCATACTGCGAGGGGAAAAAGCGAGTGGGCACGACGTAGCGCGCCCCCGGGCAGGACGGGCGCCGCCTCGCGAGGGGCGGCGCCCTCTCATTGCCTGTCTCGCCCGCCAACCCTCACTGCGGCGGCGGGTAGCAGTCGTACGACCAGCCGCAGAGCGAGCCCTCGTAACCCGGCTCGCAGTAGAAGTACCGCACCGAGCTGCCGAGCCGTGCACAGGTGTCCTCGACCTCCTGCTGCGCGCTGGCGCAGCAGCAGTCGTCGGCCGTGGCCGGACGAGGAGCGGAGGCAAAAGCCGCCAGAGTCAACGCCAGGCCCAGGGCAACCACCTTGAATCGCTTCATGGGTTTCTCCTTTCGTGTTCCATCTACAAAGGATGGTGCGGCTGCCCCGCCCCGCGTGTCAGCGGCGGCAAGTCCGCAAGAATCTGCAATCCTTTCCCGCCTCCCTGCGGTATACCAGGGTCAACGTCCTCGCGGTGCGAGGCCTACAAAGGAGATGCTCATGAAAAGGCTTGCGGCTCTCACCCTGGTCCTCGGTCTCTGCGCCTTGCTCGGTCCGGCGAAAACGAGCTCGGCGTATACCTGTGCCCAGATCTGCGACTCCGACTACCACTCCTGCCAGATCGACTGCCGGTTCTTCCCCTATACGGGCTGCGCCAACGATTGCCACAGCGCGTGGCTGGCCTGCCTCGCCGGCTGCTGAGTGATTGCCCGATGAGCGTAGTCTGCCTGGGAGCGCCGGCATCCCTGCCGGCTCTTCTCTTCTTCAAGAGGAAGTAAGAAGCCGGCAGGGATGCCGGCGCTCCCAGGGGGCAATGACATCTGTCATCCCAAAGTCCTGACATCCCTCCCTGGGGTCCTCCGGGCGAATCTCCCAGAATGTCCTTGGAAGATTCGAACGGAGGATGCCATGAAATCTCAGAGACAGTTCGACGACGACCGGCCGCTCGCGGAGCTGCGCCGGGCCGTCAAGCGGTTCGGGGCCGTCACCGCCCTGGATGGAGTCGACTTCGCGGTCCAGCCCGGCGAGGTGGTGGCGCTGCTGGGTCCCAACGGCGCCGGCAAGACGACGGCGGTGCAGCTCCTGCTCGGCCTCCTGCGGCCCAGCGGCGGCGAGGTGCGGCTTTTCGATCAGGACCCCCGGAGCACGGCGGCCCGCGTCCGCGTCGGCGCCATGCTTCAGATCTCGAAGGTGCCGGAGACCCTGAGGGTCCGCGAGCACGTCCATCTCATCTCCAGCTATTACCCCAATCCCCTTCCGGCGACCGAGGTGATGGCGGCGGCCGGGCTCGTGGGATTGGAGAACCGCCTGTTCGGCAAGCTCTCCGGCGGCCAACGTCAGCGGGTGCTCTTCGCCCTTGCCCTGTGTGGCGATCCCCATCTGCTGTTCCTCGACGAGCCCTCGGTGGGCATGGACGTCGAGTCCCGGCGCGGCCTCTGGTCGGTGATCGAGGGCAAGGCCGCCGAGGGGCGGTCGGTGCTCCTCACCACCCACCACCTGGAGGAGGCGGACGCCCTGGCGGACCGCATCGTGCTCATCAGCCGCGGCCGCATCGTGGCCGAGGGGACGCCGGCGGAGATCAAGGCCCGCGTCGCGGGGCGCAAGGTCCGCTGCCGCACGGCGTTGACGCTGGAGGAGGCGGCCGCTCTGCCCGGCGTGCGCGCCGCGCGCCGGGAGGGCGAGCTGACCGAGCTGTTCACCACCGAGGCGGACCGCGCCGTGCGCGAGCTGCTGGCCCGCGATCCGGGGCTCTCCGGCCTCGAGGTCGAGGGCGCCGATCTGGAGGAAGCCTTCCTCACCCTCACCGGGGCGGATACGAAAGACGAGGTAGCGGCATGAGCACCACGACTGGGACGACGATGACCCTCCAACCGGGCCGGCGCAGCCTCGCCCGGATCTTTACCCTCGAAGCCAAGTACGAGTTCCTGAAGCTGCTGCGGCTGCCGGTCTACGTCATACCGACGCTCACCTTCCCGCTGGTCTTCTATATGCTCTTCGGGGTGGCTCTGAGGCAGGGTCCTGGCGGCGCCTTCGATTTCCCGACCTATCTGATTGCCACCTATGGCGCTTTCGGGGTGATGAACGCGGCCCTCTTCGGCCTCGGCGTCGGCCTGGCGGTGGAGCGCGGCCAGGGGTGGCTGCTGTTCAAACGGGCGACGCCCATGCCGCCTCTCGCTCCCTACGTCGGCAAGCTCGCGATGTGCCTTCTGTTCGGCACGCTGATGGTGGGCTCGCTGTTCACCCTGGGGGCCACGGCCGGCGGCGTGCGCCTGCCCCTGGCGACGTGGCTGACGCTGGCCGGCGTGCAGGTCGCCGGGGCCGTGCCCTTCGCCGCCTTCGGCCTCGCCATCGGCTACTGGGCGGGGCCGAACTCGGCGCCGGCGGTCATCAACCTGATCTCGCTGCCGGCCGCCTTCGGCTCCGGCATGTGGATTCCCATCCAGATGATGCCGGTGGTGGTGAAGAAGATCGCCCTGTTCCTCCCCTCCTACCACTATGCTCAGCTCGCCCTGAAGACGATCGGCATGGATCAGCACGAGCCGGTGGGGCGGGGTGTCGCCGTGCTGGCCGTCTTCACGCTCCTCTCGCTGGGGCTGGCCTGGGCCGGCTGGCGGCGGGACGAGGGGAAGACGTTCGGGTAGAAGCCCCGCGCCCGGATGACATCCAGATAGATAGAGGAAGAGGATATCCCCATGCGCTTCCGCCCCCTCCCCGAGGACCCCGAGCAGGGCTGGACCCCTTACGTCTGGCTGGTCTACCTCGGGTTCGTGTTCATGTACCCCGCCCTGGCGCGGGCCTCCGCTCTGCAGTGGGGGCTGACCCTGGCGGGGGTGGCCGTCTTCCTGGTCCTCTACTTCACGGCGCACTGGCTGCGCGACCGCAAGGTCCTGTGGTGTATCGCCGGCATCCTGCTGCTGGGAATGGTGTTCGCGCCGGTCAATCCGGGAGCGAGCGCCTACTTCATCTACGCCGCCAGCTTCATCGGCTACGCGGGTCCGCCCCGGTTCGCGCTGCGGGGCCTTGTGGTCATACTGGCCGTGGCGCTGCTGGAGACGTGGATCTTTCACCTGCCTTCGTACTTCTGGTTTCCGGCGGCCCTGTTCTCGCTGCTGGTGGGCGGCGCCAACATCCACTACGCCGAGGTCTCACGGGCCAACTCCAAGCTGCGCCTCGCTCAGGACGAGGTGGAGCTGCTGGCCAAGACGGCGGAGCGCGAGCGCATCGCCCGCGACCTCCACGACCTGCTGGGCCACACCCTGTCGCTCATCACCCTCAAGGCCGAGCTGGCGGGCAAGCTCCTCGCGCGCGACCCGGAGCGGGCCGGCCGCGAGATCCGGGAGGTGGAGCGCATCTCCCGCGAAGCGCTGCGCGAGGTGCGCACGGCGGTGGCCGGCTACCGCTCGCAGGGGCTGCCGGCGGAGCTGGCCCGGGCGCGGATCGCCCTGGAGGCAGCGGGGGTGAAACCGGAATACTTCGCCGAGCCCCTGGAGCTGGAGCCCGCCCAGGAGACGGCGCTCGCCCTCGCCCTGCGCGAGGCGGTGACCAACATCATCCGCCACGCCGGCGCCGCGACCTGCCGCATCACCCTGGAGCAGACGGCGGCGGAGACCCGGCTGGAGGTGCGCGACGACGGCCGCGGCGGCTCGGCGCCGGAGGGGATCGGCCTCGCCTCCATGCGCGAGCGGGTGGAGGGGCTGGGCGGACGGCTGGAGCGCCGGGCCGGGACCGGCACGTCGCTCTCGATCGTCCTGCCGCGGCGTTCCGGACAGTCCGCCGCGCAGGAGGGGGGAGGGACCCTGCGGGAGGAGACGGCGTGATCCGCGTCCTCCTCGCCGAGGACCAGTCGATGGTCCTGGGCGCCCTCGCCGCCCTGCTGGAGCTGGAGCCGGACATCGAGGTGGTGGGCCGCGCCCACGACGGCCGCGAGGCCCTGGCGCTGCTGGCGACGGCGCGGCCGGACGTGGTGCTCACGGACATCGAGATGCCCAACCTGACGGGCCTCGAGCTCGCCG